>NZ_JBTVVN010000039.1:0-29651 GCF_054819755.1 Clostridium sp. DL1XJH146 | reverse complement strand
CTACTTGCATAATCAGATGGCGCAACTACTATTGTTCTTCCATACCACTGGGCTTTATATTCTAACATTCTTCTGAATTCAAATCATGATACTTCACTTATTGCCTTTGCTAAATTGCTATTTTTCATCATATTCTTTACTTTCAAGTCTTCTATAGCTATAGATTGGTTTTCTCTAATTAGCTTAGTAGATAACTTTTGCAAAAAATCTTTTCTTTGATTAGTTATTTTTTCATGAAGTTTGGCAACTTTTAATCTAGTTTTATATCTGTTGTTACTTCCTTTTTTCTTTCTTATCTTTGATCTGAACATCTTGGATTAAGCTTGATAACATACCTTCTTTAACTCCCTTTTCTTCTCGATTCTTAAATTCTTCTTCTAATTTTTTCCCTAAATTACTAACCATATCACCAACCTCCAACTCCTAAGTTTCAAATAATGTCAGCTTCTTATTCTTTAAAATCTTCCAATATGAATTATTTGTCAATAAGTACTAAATCTTCTGCTCTTATGTATTTTGCCCAATCTTTTTTAACAAAATCCCTTAGAAATTCTACAAAAGTTTCTTTATGTGTAAAAATACTTTTGTAGCCTAAATCGTGCTCATTGTGCTTTCTATAATTCACAACTTCACCATCTTTTTTATATTATAGCATTATAAATCTTTGAAGTTAAGCTTATCAAAATAACAAAATTTGCTAACGTATTCTTATTATTAACCTAACTAAAAAAAATATGCAAACAATTGTTCATAATCCAGTTAAAAATTAATTTCCAATATATAAATTCTCACTAACTCTCCACCCTCTATATATATCACTCTTAACCTGACTAAATGCGAAACCTAAAACTGTAGCATCATCTAACAACCCATCTAATGTACTATTCCCATTTACTTTCTTAACTGCATCATCTAATAACCTCTGCGTCTTATCCTTTACAATATCTCTAGCCTTTGAACCAAAAGACTTATTAACATTACTATTATTGATTTCTATTAATACCCTTCCATATATCCCTCAATATGTAAACTATTTTTAAAAGTAAGTTTTCCTTCACCTTCTAATATATATTTTACAAACAAAAGGGGTATCTCAGAATTTATTCTGAGACAGCCCCTTCATCTTTAAACTTTATTTATATTATATTCATCCTGCAATTTTAACTTAATAATACAACTTTATTTATCACAAATCTCAACACATCCAAACCCCTGAGAATTCTTAGCTCCAAGACCTGTATCATATGCTATTTTTAAAAGCTCTTTTGACCCATCTAAAATAAATTCACCATGCCAACCTTTGATTTTAAAACCTTTATAAACTAGCCACATTTCACGTGGTTTCTTTCCACTTGCAATTTTTATAGTAAATTCTTTGCTTTGTGGTTCCTTGCCATAATAAGATATATATTTTTTTATAAGATTATTTCTTATTAATTCTTCAAATTCACTTTCATAGGGACTATAATAGTAAGTTTTTTTTCTTTCCTCATTTTGAAATGTACTATAGATTGTTATAGCTGATTTTGTATAAAACTTATCTCCAGGCTCATATCTCTTATTTATAACTTTAATTTCTTCAATATAAACATTATTTCTGCCTAGTCTAATAACTTCATTGCTAATTGATTCATTAATAAAGTATTTAATTAGATTATCATCAACAGAAGATATAATAAGTTCCAATTCTTTTTTAAAATCAATAGTATTATTATCTTTATTTATTGAAAAATTACCTTGTGGTCTTGAGAAAGTATACAATTTAAAATTTCTCTTCTCTCTTTTAAATCCTTCATCGTGAATAAATGTTTGATATTCCTTATTACTTAGATAATTCAAAATAGTTGCTTGTATTATGTGATTATGATTTTTGGGTAAAATTATATTATTTTCAGAACTAAACTTCACGGAAATCCTCATATTATTCTCCTTTACGTACTCTATTACAATTGATTATCCATTATTGGGGTAATTTACTAATTTATATTATGCTACAAAATGTCAAAATATTTTAATGTAAACTCACATACAACGCCCATTTTATTTCTCACTTTCTTTCTTAACTATCCCCTCAACAATCCCCATTATCCTAGCTTCTTCTCTATTCAACATTATTGGTTCATAATTAGGATTTTGAGGCATCAATAGTATGTTTTCTCCCATTGTAACGTAGGTTTTTAAGGTTGCTTTTTCACCATCAATATCAGCTGCAACAATATCTCCGTTTATTGCTGTGTTTTGATGTTTTAGTACAACATAATCACCATTATCAATGTTTACATCGATCATACTATCGCCTTTCACTTTCAATATATAGTAATCATTATTAGCAGTAAACCAGCTACTTGGTAGAGTAAATCCATCTTCTAATCTATCATTCATCATTATAGGATTACCTGCTGCAATTTCTGAGAATATAGGCAGTGTTTTTATATCATTCTTGCTATATTCCTCTCCCTCTCCTGATTCAACTACTCTAAGTTCATCTGGAATTGTAGAGTCTTTAATTATTTCTACTACCTTGTTATGTTTAAGGTCTATATATTTATAAAAATCTAGTGAACTAGGCATCATTTTATTATCAAAACAAGGTATATCATCGATTCTTTTATAATCTCTACTTAAAATTGTAAGTTCATTTCCATCTGTTGCTATTCCATATTGACATTGCAAATCCGCACTTAAATAGCTTTTAAGTTGTGAAATAGCATCTTCTACCCCTGCATAGAGCTGCTTTGTCTCGATAAATATAAATGGTGTTTTATTATTGTTTTTATATATATTTACCACTATATCCACATATCCAACTTTTGAAAAACTATTAACTCTATACTCTATATCGATCAATTCTAGAGGATATTTGTATCTATTTATCAATTGATTTATTACCCATTGTCTTACCTTTTCTTCTCTACCATAAATATCTTGAATTCTATCCTTAAATTGATAATCATCTATATTAATATTCTTATAAATACTGAATTCATTGTTTCTACTCATTTTTAGATAATCCGAATTTATTTCTTCTATAAACAAAGAAGGAGTAGCACTACTAGATAAATACAATAAATCATTAGCTCTAGTCATTCCTACATAGAGTAATTTCCTTTCTATGCTTTCAGAATAATCTCTATCTTCTTCCATTACTCCATCCAAATAAGGAATGACTTTTTCATTTATGCTCGCAATAAAAACTACTTTAAATTCTAAACCTTTAACTGAATGTAAAGTAACCAATTTAATTGATTGTTCTTCAAAATTGCCATCTTTATTATTTATAAGAGACGATGAAATAGCTTTATTATTCAGTTTATCTTGCATATATAGTAATATGTTTTTGTTTTTAGCAACTATAGCTATATCTTTTAGTGGATATTTTCCTCTTAGATTAATTACTTCATTTATGATAAATTCCCCTTGTTTCTCGTCAGAAATAAATCTTTTATAAATAGGATAACTCCCTTGTCTATCAACAAAAGCAGGCTTTACATAATTCTCATCTGATACTATATTATTATCTTTTTCAACAAGACTATAAGCACATTCTGCCACTTGTTTTGTTGTCCTATAATTTTTGGAAAGTGAATTACTTTTACCTTTCATATCAAATCCTATAGATGCAAAACTTCTTCCTTTTACTAGCCAGCTATTTGGATATATATTTTGCGCAATATCTGCAACAAATAGTATACTTGAGTGTTGTTTGTTTTTATATAATTCTTTTAGGATTTCTAATTGGACTTTTGATAGATCTTGGCTCTCATCTATGATAATATGGGTATATTCTTCGTGTTTATTATCCTTAAGATATTTCAGTGCAAAAAGTGAAACATCTCCAAAATCACAATATCCACTTTTCATAAGATTTTCTCTATATAAAACCATAAGCTCATATATTGCTCTTCTCTTTGTAGAGTTCTTCCTTAAGAGCTTAGGACTATCCTTCACATTGATATTGCTACTTCTACCTACTCTATCTGCATTTTGATATTCTTCAAGCTCCATATAATTACAAGCTTTTATCCATGCTATTTCTGTTTTTAGAAACTTAGTATTTTTGATATCCAGTATCTCTTCATTAGGATATTTTTTTCTAAGACTAGAAATTGATCTATACAATACATTGTCGATAATTTTATAAAATGTTGTAAGCTGCATATTAATATTATTATCTCTTAAATATTTAGCAAAAAAGCTATAGCTAATTCTATCTATATTATTTATATTTACTTTTTCTTTGTTATTTACAATACTATCAAAGGATAACTGGGTATCTTTATCTACCTTTTCATAAATATGTTTTATGTATTTTACAAGGGTTTTATTGTAGGTAACCATTAGTATTTTATCATCTTTATCAAAACAATAATTATCAATCAAAAACGGTATTTTATGTACTGCAACAGTAGTCTTCCCTGAACCTGCTACCCCTCTTATAAGAGCGTGTCCTGTAGGTTTACCTTGAATTATCTTCTTTTGCTCAACATTTAAATTCACGACATCATCTCCATTATATGTATAATTTTCCGTATATCACATTATAACATAATAATTGCAATTATACTTTTTTATTGCAATACTAGACTATATGTATTTTTATTATGTAATACTAATAAATTTTGATTTTTAGTAACCCACTGTCAATAATCTCACCATTATTCAAAACCTCATACCCTGAATCTATATCATTTATTAAAAACACTTAAATCATAATTTAAACTATATTTTAAATTTTAATAAACTTATTTTCCTTTAAATTGAAAAGCTCTACATATATTGGTATAATGAAAGTACATATACTTTTTTTCTTATATTAATACTTTTATACATATAATTATTGCAAAAGAGGGTCTCAATTATGATTAATTATATAAATTCTAAAGAAAAAGTTGACGAATTATTAAAAACTATAAAACAAAATAGATTCTCTAATTTTGGGGAAACGCTATCACAATGTGAGGAAGCCTATTCTTTAAGTAATGCTATTGATTATGACTATGGCATGGCTTATTCAAAATTATTCCAAGGAGAAATTATGTCTTTTTCTGCTAATTATCAAGATGGAATAAAACTTATCCTCTCTTCAATTGAAATAGCTGAGAAAATGAATAATATGGATATTCTTGCGGCTTCTTATAATTCTCTAGCAAACGCTCTATTTGAGATATCCAACTTTGAAAAAGCCTTAGAAAATTATAATAATACATTGAAAATTGCCAAAGAGAACTCCCTAACCAATTTGATTGCCATTGCTTACAATAATATCGGAGAAATTTTCAGAGAATTAAAATGTGAAAAAATTGCTTTAGATTATTACCAAAAGAGCATTGCAATTGATTCCCAAATTGATTTTAAAGGCTGTAAGGGTAGTTCGTATATTAATTTAGCCTACTGTAATTATTTAGACGGCGACTATGATACTGCTTATAATTGTATAATCAAAGCCTTGAAGTTACTTAATAAATTTGGATACTATACTGTTTTTGCAGAGTCTTTTAATCTGCTTGCTCTTATCAGTTGGAAAACTAACAACCTTCAGGATGCCGATAAAAAATTCAAGAGAGCACTTGCACTTGCAAATAAATATATTAATTGTTATTCAAAAATTATGATTACAAAAGATTATTACCTATTTACCATTGAAAATAAAAGTTATCATGAAGGTATAGAGATTTTGAAGGATGCCTTAAAAACCTATAAAGACAATAATTTTACTACTTATATGGATGAAATTTGCAACCTAATTGCAGCTGCTTATGAAAAAACAGGTGAATACGAGAAGAGTTATTATTATCTAAAACTTTATAACAAATATACTGAAAAACATAAAGCTGAGTCAGTGAGCCAGAGAAGCACTAGCATAGAGATACAAAATATTCTTGAAGAAACAAAGCAGGAAAAAGTTAAACTCCAAAACACTATGGATAGGATGAATCATTTAAATAACCTTGGAAAGAGAATAACAGCTACTCTTGATCTCAATAAACTCATAGAATTATTAATTGAAACCGTAGGTAAATACGTTAAAGCTGATACTTTTGGTATAGGCCTTTATGATGAAGATAAAGGAATTCTT
This sequence comes from Clostridium sp. DL1XJH146, assembly GCF_054819755.1. Lineage (NCBI taxonomy): Bacteria > Bacillati > Bacillota > Clostridia > Eubacteriales > Clostridiaceae > Clostridium > Clostridium sp. DL1XJH146. The sequence continues at coordinate 23,575 of NZ_JBTVVN010000039.1, read as the reverse complement.
AGCTATACTTACTTTATTGAAGATGGTGTTAGAGAATATATTGAACCGAAATATATTAATGACAAAAATAGTCTAGCTGCCTACTGTCTTCGAAATAAAGCCTTCGTACTAATTAATGATTTTAATAAAGATTATTTTAAATATATATCTAATAATGATATTTCCTATGGAAGGAATAGTAGTATAAATTCTATTATTTATTCACCTCTAATGGTAAATGATACTCTTATAGGAGTTTTATCCGTTCAAAGTCATGACCAAAATGCTTTTAACGAATTTTCTGTAGAGTCAATTGAGACACTTGCTTCTTATGCCTCAATAGCCCTTAACAATTCAATAAAATCAAGGGAACTTAGGGAGGAAATAAAGACTAGGAAAAAAGCTGAAACTAGATTACTTATTGCTAATGAAGCATTAAATTTTTTATCTAAAAATGATGCCTTGACACTGATACATAATAGAGGTAGTTTTGATAAATTCTTAGATACACAGTGGAATTATCATCTTAAAAACAAGAAATCATTATCTTTGATTCTTATTGATGTAGATTCTTTCAAAGAATACAATGACAACTATGGTCATGTTCAAGGTGATAAATGCCTCAAAACTATTGCAAAAATACTTAAGGATTCCTTAAAAAAAGATTATTTTGTTGCAAGATATGGTGGCGACGAGTTTGCTGTAATACTGCCCTCTACAGAATTGAATATTGCTATTGATTTTTGCGAAGAATTAAGGCAGAATGTTTTAACTAAAAATTTATCGCATTCATTTTCAAATGTAGCTAGCCGTGTCACCATAACACTTGGTGTAACAAACATAATACCTAATGATGACGATAAAATAAACGCTTTCATAAGCCAGGCTGATTCCGCCCTTTATTGTGCTAAAAATCAAGGAAGAAATGGAGTTTCTTCCTTTAATAGTGTTTTAACCAAATAACTTACTTTATGTTATTTTGTGTAGCTTACAATATTCCTATAGGATATACTATTTATCCATTCTTGGAAGATATTTTATTGTAAACTACACTTTCTCTATTTAACTAAGTAAAAAAAGCGATAATTGTGGGAAAGCTATTATAACTACTAATGTTAAAAGTAATACTAATATAAACGGTAATGAGCCTTTAATAACATCCGTCATTGACATATTGGTAATACCCGCTGCAACAAATAAATTTAATCCAAACGGCGGTGTCAACATTCCTATAGCTAAGTTAACAATCATTATTACACCAAAGTGAATTGGATCCATTCCAATTTGCATTACAATAGGTAAGAATAGTGGAGTTAATATTAAAACTGCCGCACTTGTATCCATTATCATTCCAACTATAAGCAATACTACATTTATAGCCAATATTATTAGTATAGGTGAATCTACAACTTGAAGTATTGTTCCTGCCAATTTAGTAGGTACTTGTTGAATTGTTAAATACCAACTAAATAATTTTGAAGTGGCAATAACAAACATTATCATAGATGAAACTACTACTGATTTTTTTGCAACACTCATTAAATCTTTTATCTTAAGTTCCTTATGAATTACGATACTAATAAATAAACTATATACAATTGCAACAGCCGCTGCCTCTGTAGGAGTCGCTACCCCTGAATATATTCCTCCAAGAACAATAACAGGCATAAGTATGCTCCATATAGCTTCTTTACCAGCCTTAGCAACTTCTTTAAATGGTGCTCTTGGTTCTGGTTTATAATTTTGTTTTTTTGCAACTATGTAACTTGTTAGTATTAGAACTAATCCTATAAATATACCTGGTACCAATGCTGCTAAAAATAAATCACTAATAGATAATTCCGCAACAACACCATAAGTAAGCATCGTTATACTAGGTGGTATTATAATTCCAAGAGAACCCGCTGCACATATTAAACCAACAGAAAATTTCTTTGAATATTTAGCCTCTTCCAAACTAGGTATCATAACTCCACCTACAGCAGCAACAGTAGCTGGGCTTGAACCTGATAGCGCTGCGAAAAACATTGAAGATATAACCGCTGTTATCGGTATTCCCCCTGTTATAGATCCTACTATTTTATTAGCAAAATTAATAAGTCTACGTGAGGTTCCACCTACAAGCATCAAATCACCTGCAAAAACAAAAAATGGAATAGCCATAAGACTAAATGAGTCTACACCACCATATATTCTTTGCGCTGCTATTTCAATAGGCATACCACTCTTTATCATTACTATAAGTGTAGCAAGACCAATTGTTATAGCAATAGGAACTCCTATAATTAAAAATAAAATAAAAAATATAGTTAACATCTTATTTGTCTCCTCCTTCATTTAAATAACTGATGAATGAAACAATTTGGTTTCTGCCTTGAATGATATACCTAATTAGCATTAGTCCTAATCCAACAGGAATAGCCATATATGGTATCACTAGTGGCATTCCTGTACCTGTAGCAGTAGAATGTAAATTTAAGGCACTATTAACCATATTAATTCCAGCATAAGCAATAGCCCCTGTAAATATTATACATACAGCTGTTACCATAAGCTCTAACACATGTTTGAAAAACGGAGTAGCTATATTAGGCAATGCATCCATATTTACATGCGCTTTTTCTCTTACTGCAATACTACTACCTAGGAAGATAAACCAAACAATCATCATTCTTGATATTTCTTCAGACCAAAATAAAGAATAGTTAAATTGATATCTTAAAATTGCCTGAATAAAAACAAGAAATGATGTTATTATCAAAAGGGCTGAAGCAATTATTTCTTCTATGTGATTAAGAACCATCATAATTTTTTTCATACTATTCCTACTTTCAAATTCTTTTTTTCTTAACTTTTTTTGATTTTTAATAACACTTCAGGCAGAGTATTCTCCACCTGAAGTTATCATATTCATTAACTTTTAAATTTTTTAAATCTATTTACCAAGTACTTCAAGTAATTCTGCACCATTTTCTAATTCTTTAAATTCATCATATACACTTCCTGTTATTTCTAAGAAGTTTGCTTTTTCATCTTCTGAGAATTCATCAACTTGAACACCTGCTGCTTTTATCTCTTCTAAATATTCAACTTCTTTTTCTGCAGTCATTTCCCACTGCTCTTTACCAACTTCTAATGCAGCTTCATCAATAATTGTTTGAAGGTCTTCTGGTAAACTATTAAATTTCTCTTTGTTTATCAAGAATGCATATCCCATAAAACCATGATCACTAATAGTTAAATAATCTTGAACTTCGTAGAATTTTTTAGAAGCGATGTTTGCTAAAGAGTTTTCTTGTCCATCAACTGTATGTGTTTGAAGTGCTGTATACAATTCTGCAAATGGAACAGATATTCCTCCTGCATTTAATATTCTATATTGAGAAACAAGCATAGCACTTTGAGAAACTCTCATTTTTAATCCATCTAAATCTTCAGTTGTTTTTATTGGTTTAATTGAGTTTGTTAATTCTTTAAATCCACCAGTCCAATATCCTAAACCTCTAAATCCTATTTCATCTAAGTACTCATTAAATTTGTCTCCAAGCTCACCCTCTAGAGCAGCGTAAGCATCATCATTGTTTTCAAAAAGGTAAGGTAAATCAAATAACTCAAATTCTTCAATAAATGAAGTTAGTGTTGGGAAAAATGGAGCATTCATATCAATTGTTCCAGCTAATATTTGCTCATTAATTTCTTGGTCATTACCAAGCTGTGAATCTGGATAAACATCAATTAAAAGTCTTCCTTCTGATTTTTCTTCAACGATTTCTTTAAAACGGTTTGCAGCAACACCTTTTGGCGTATTTGCATTAACAACATGTGCAAATTTTAATGTATATGTTTCTTGTGCATCATCATTTCCTGTGTTATTGCCAGCATTATTAGTGTTTCCACACCCTGCTAGTAACCCTACATTTAAAACTAACAATAAAGCTCCTACCAATAATCTTACTTTTCCTTTTTTCTTTAAATTCATCATTTTTCTTCCCCCTAATAAAATATTTTATTTTCTCTAAACTCTTGCCAAGCTGATTCAAACCAATTATCACTCTGTGGTATTGGCCTTACATCAACCCACTGATGCCTTGTTTTTATTACTAAATTATCTATATCAATCAAAGTCTCACATAACTTTGAAGATAAATCTTTATCTATACTATACCTAAACTCTTCCTTGCCTATATCCATTGATTTTGAACCATTTAAATTTTCCACAATATATGACCCTCTACTTTGTCCATTGTTTTTTATATACTCTTCTATTGCACTGAAAAATGCATACTGACAAATAAGGATATCATAGTTTTTGAAGAAATGTGGTAGTTCATAAATACTGCTTAAATTTGTATCATTTAGCATGTTCTCTAAACTTATTGCTGTTTGCTCTTTTGCCTCAACAACCTGACTATACTTTCTTATAAAAGCACCAGCTTTAGTCATTCTCTTCTGATATTGCTGTCTTAGTTTAGCTACATTGGATTCTTTGCTACAATCTAAATTCGCTTTTTTTATTAATTCAATCCTTTTTCCTACTTGGTCTGCTATGATATTTTGGAATTCCTCTAAGTCTAAAGGTTTGCTACTATATTTTTTGCTTATATACTGTGCTGCTCTAATTCCACCTACTTGGGTTGAATTTAGCGCACTACCTCCAGGTCTATAAACTCCAAATGTACCATTAACCTCTCCTATAGGAAAGAAGTTTTTCAAATTACTTTCATACCAAATATTTCCGCTAAGTCCACCATTACAGTGTTGGGCACAGACATCTACTTCTAAATACTCTTTAGTTATATCTATTCCATTATTCTTATATAACTCAATGGCAAGAGGATTCATTTTATATAACCTATCTATAGGTTTGCCGAAGAGGACACCAGATTTTTCAAGATATTCATAACTAGTTTTTCCAAGTAATGAAAAATCTAATTCATTATCTTCTCTTCCGCAGTATGGATTTTTTGTAAAATCCATAAATACTCTTCTACCTTTTATTTGAGTTTCTACATAAACTAAAATATCAATTATTGAAGATCCAAAACCATCAATTTTCCTCGGGTCAAATGGCCATTGATAACCTTTTAGGAAAATATCATCTAAAATCTTCCCTAAGTCATCAAAGCTATCAAGCAAAAATTCTCTCTCATCGCAAAGATTCTCATCTGTAGATATATATCTTGGCAATACCTGTTGATAAGTACCTGATACATTCCATCTAAAACTTAATGAACCTAATCCATATTGAGATTCTGTAAGATTGACACCCTTAACCCCTGCTTCTAATGCAATTCCAGTAGAACCAGTATGACTTAGAGGATACACCCTATTATAATAAATTGAAGCAGGTCCCCCTGTGCCATAAATAATATTCTTACAATTTAAAAGTGTTAATCCGTAATTTTCTTCATTTATGTCATTTAAATTTATAGCTAGTAATCCAACAGTCTTTCCTCTTTTATTGTCTGTTAAAATTGAAATGATTTGATATCCATCAAAAATCTTGATATCTTTATTGAAAACACTTTTTTCTAATTTTTCTGTCATAAATTTAGATGTAAGTGGACCAGCTGAACTTGCTCTTTTGTAAGGGTCATGATCCGTTTTATATCCTATAAATTGTCCATATCTATCATAAGGAAAAGGAACACCGATACCAACAAGCTTATAAAATGCTCTTGAAGATATTGCAGCTTCGACTAATGCTATGTCTCCGTGCATAGAACCGCCGTTATACAGGGTCTTTGCCATATCAAACACACTATCATTGTCGCTACCTGACGTTGACAGTTTATAATAGGTTTGCTTATCCGAACCTGTATTTCTTGAAGTACCCATTTTTAATCCTTCTGTTACAATAGCAATATCATGTTGTCCTGAGTCATAGAGAACATCTGCAGCATTAAAGCCAGCTGCACCTGACCCAACAATGACAGTATTTAAACTATATACTGAAATCTTAATATCTTCAATCGATAAATACTCCAATGTCATATTATAGCCTCCTTATATGGAACCCTCCATCTACATTTATTACGTCTCCTGTTGAAAAGTTCATCTTAGGAGAACATAGTAGTGAAACTACTCCACCCACATCTTCTGGGTATCCCCATCTTTTAATAGGTGTAATACCATCACTTATAAGTGAATCATACTTAGCAGACACTTTTTCAGTCATATCTGTTTTTATAATTCCAGGCCTAACCTCAAACACTCTAATGTTTTCATCTGCAAGTCTATCTGCAAATAGTTTAGTTACCATACTTATAGCGGCCTTTGAAATACAATATTCTCCTCTGTTTATCGATGATGCATAAGAAGAAACAGAGGAAACATTAATAATCCTTGGCATAAACTCTAAATTATCTTGAGCCATCATTATCTTAGTAACCTTTTGTGTTAATAAAAAAGTCCCCTTGAGATTGATACCCATAACATAATCTAAACTTTCTTCTTTAATCTCTAGTAAATCAAGTCTTTCTCTAGGTGCTACACCTGCATTATTTACAAGAACATCTATTCTTCCAAATTTCTCTATTGTTTCGCTAACAATTTTTTCTCTGTCTTCCTCTTTGCTTATATCTCCACCTATATAAATTGTTTCAATGGGATAATCTTTAAATTTATTCAATACATCAGATTCTTTTCTAAAGCCAACAATAGCTAAATTGTATCCATCATTTGCTAGCTCTTTTGCTATTCCAAGTCCAATACCTCTAGACCCACCAGTTACTATTGCTGTTCTTTTCATACAAATAACCTTCCTTACTACACTAAAATTTATTTATTAAAAACTTCTTTATATAACGGTACATATAATTCAGAATCTCTAATTACACATCCACAGGTTCCAACAGCACTCTTTAAATCTGTACATTTACTACAAGTTATACAAACTTTTTTCCTGTCAAACTCGCCATTTTCTAATATATCTCTTGCAAAATCAGGATAAGCTATAGACTCTCTCCCAAATCCAACTAGCTTGCAGAAACCATTTTTCAAACTTCCTGCCCCTATGTAAGGTGCATATTGTCTAAACCAACTATATCCAACACCTACAATTACAGACTCAGGGACTTCCTTTTGTACTTCTTTTGCACCACAAATCAGACGTGAAGTGCCTTCAAGTGGTGATTCATTAGGATAATAATTTCCTTTATCATAAGGTCTATTAATATGAGGCTTAAAGTAAGGATTTCCCATGGTAACATCTATTAATCTAACATTTTTTGATACTAATTGCTTGATAAGTTTAATAGGTTCTGTTAAGTCCATTTTATCGCTATTTTCTTTATCAACACCCCATCCATATGGGTATGCCATACCATCATATAAATTTAACCTTGATGCAACTACAAATTTATCATCTTGAATTTCACTATTAATTTTATCAATAACATTAAGCATAAACCTTGTTCTATTCTCATAACTACCACCATATTTACCTTCTCTAGTATATCCTGAAAGTAATTCTGATAGAAGATAACCATGGCATGCTTTAACATCTACTCCACTAAAACCTGCTTTTTTACACAGTATAGCAGCCTTTACATACTCATCTTCTAAAGCTTCTAAATACTCATCTGTAACTAACGGATAATCTTTAGCAATACCTATAGATTCATTGAGAGTAGGATTATTAGTTGCAATTATTGGTTTTCTAGCTCCATATGGTTTGCTATATCTTCCTGAGTGGTTTAACTGAACAATAACCATAGGAACAAAATCTTCACCATATTCTTCTTTTGCACTTTTCTTTATCAAATCACTTAATTCTTTAAATTTATGTAGATTTTCTTCAGTTATAATTAATTGCTTCATGTTCGAGCGGCCTTCTTCTACCACACTTACTGCCTCAATCCATATAAGACCCGCACCACCTCTAGCCATTCTTTCATATTTTCTATAAGTCCAGCTAGAAGGACTACCGTCTTCATTAGAATCTCCACCTTCCATAGGGTGAATAGCTAAAGAATTGGGTATTTCTACGTTTCCAATGGAAACCTTTTCTTTAAAAACATTCATATTCTGGGATATCTTAATATCAAGACCTAAATCTTTTATTTCTTTTTCCAAGTCATCTAGTGATTTATACTTAAATTTTTTGTATTCCATAAATTCTCCTTAAATAACAAATGACCCATATTAGCACTAATAATGTCTTTGTATTGATTTAGCTTACTAAAATTAGTATAATTTATTTATAGATTTTAATATATATATATATTGCTTAAAAATTGACTAAAGTTGGTGTATGATAAATTTATGACAAACAAAAAAATAAAGATAAACTACTCCTTAATAACTGATATGACTACTCTTAAGGACCATTTTCATGATGGATATGAAATGATTTTTATAGAAGCAGGAAGTGCAAAATTTGTTGTTGGGGGTCATGTTATTGAATTTGAAGAAAATAGTCTTATATTTATAAACAATTTAGAAAGGCATGAAATGGCTCCTATTGTAACCCCTTACATAAGATATGCTTTTATTTTAGGCTCGGAATTTTTAGATACTACACTTGTTGAGCCACCACTGCGTTCTGTCTTTAAGAATAGGCCAAAATCCTTTAATTATGGATTCAAATTACATCATGAGCATATAGATTTTGTGAAATCTATATGTAAAGTATGCTATGATGATTATATTAACAAAGATACTTATTGGGAACTTAATATATCCTCTAATATTGCTTCTTTATTTGTATATTTATATAGAAATTATAAGAATTCTTTCCCAATTTCAACTACAACCAACACAGTTAATAATGTTTTTGAAATACAAAATTTTATAGATAAAAACTTCACTTATGATATTTCTTTAAATGATATCTCATCTGAATTCCATCTAGACCTATACTATTTGTCCCATATTTTCAAAGAAGTAACTGGCTACAGTATAAAACAATATATTATTCTTAAGAGAATCTCTTTTGCAAAAAATCTACTGTATTACACAAAAGATAATATTACGACAGTAGCTACTCAATCTGGTTTTAATAATGTAAATAATTTTATTAGAACCTTCAAAAAACTTGAGGGTATTCCCCCTCTCAAATTTAGAAACAGTTTTCAGATGCACCCTGAAAATTAACTTTACCAAATATAAATAATAAGGCAGTAACTAGGTTGATATTTATACAAACCTAGTTACTGCCTCTTATAATACTAATATTTTATTCTTTATTCACTCAACTAACCTATTAAATTTATCTGTTTCTTCCCAAAATAACAACTGTCCTAAATTATCAAAAAATTCTAGCTAGATATTTGGTACTGCTTCAACTACGTATGTAATTCCTTATAAAATAAAAACAGCCCTCTACGAAGAACTTTCATCCTCTTCCGAAAGATTTATACAAAGTCCTAAACTTATTCCAATTATAAAGCCATTGAAAAAATCACATGAAAATTCTGATACATAGATAAAATACTTAGATAAAGTTTCCAAAAGTAGCATTAGAAGCAACATGTTAGCTACAACATATGTAGCTTGCCATTCACTCTTTATAGTAAGATTTAATCTCACTTTATCTGTGATTTTAATCCTTTTATCAACAACAAAATATAGAAATAGGGCAAATACCATTACTATTAGCACCCTCATTAGTTTGAACATAGAATACAAATCTCCTCATCGGTTTAATCTTATCATATCTTAATAAATTTAATATCCTATTTCTCCAGTAGTATAAAAGTTATGATATATTTCAGTAACTATAGGATCAAACTCTTCTTTTTGCTCTACTGGATATTGAATTACAAAAGTGTTGATAACATCTTCACTTACTACTGTATTTTCATAAAATATCTTGTCCCCTTCAACCCAAGACACTACAAAGAAATCATCTCTTATTACCTTATATGCTGCATTTGGATGTTTATTGATTTCTTCATTATAAAGACTTTCTATAGTTTCTTCAAGTACATTGTGAGCACCCCAGACTGCAAGTTCTACCTCTCCACTTTCACTGGTTAGTGTTATCCCGTCGCCATTAAAAGATTCTTCCCCGTTACAAAGAAATTCAGGATATTGAATAGAAAATCCAAATCTGTCATTTACATATAATAAATAATTTACATTACCATCACAAGTCTGTTGCTGAAGAGATATTTCAGATTCCTTTACTGGTTCCTTTTCTTCTTCTATTTCTGTTTTATTATCATTAAGTGTATTATTTTTTTTGTTATCATCTATAAGAATTGTTTCTGTTTTTTCCTCAGTAGATTGATTTGTTTCTATGTCTTGTGTTTCTGTTAATTGTGTTTCTGTTAATTGTGTTTCTGTTAATTCCTTTCCATTTACTTCTTGACCATTTGTTATTTCTTTTGCACATCCCATACTTCCAATAATGACAAATAAAATAATAAATACACTTATAATTTTTTTCATACTACCTCCAACAAAAATAATATATTTTAAAATTTCACTTTATTTTTATTAATTTGAATATAAACCTTCTAATATAAATTATAAAACATTTTAGCAATTTATAATAGTGTTTTTTGTATATTTTTCCCAATTTATTTGTGCGATTTGTAAAATATGATTTATAAGTGTCATATCATTTAATAATTTTCTTTAATTCTTTCTAGTACCATTTTCTTATTTCTCACCATTTTTTTATAATTAATGTTGTTCTCACAAGCTATAGTTTTTAAAGTCTTATTATTGAAATAGTATTCATTTATAATTTTCATTTCTTCTTTAGTTAGTTTGTCTAATGCCTTATACAATCGTTTCATTTCTTCCCCAGCTAGGATATGCTCCTCTACTGTCAATTTTTTATCTATACATATATTCAAAATTAAATCGTCATTAATTTCCTTGTGTAATTTTACATTTTTCTTAAATAAATCTAAAATATTATTTCTAATAGCCCTAATAGCATAGCCATTAAAAGAATTGCTTTCTAGCTTGTACATTTTATACAAATTGCTTCTTTCTGCAGAATCCATATATCAATATTTTTATGTTGCTTCTCATTTTTCTTTTAATTATGCATAGTTCTATCATTTAAACTATGTACTTCTCTTATATATATGTAAAAACCCAAAAAAAACCTAATAAAATATAAATTTTTTCAAAAAAAAGAAAAAGGTAACAAAATCTTACCTTTTTATATTTATACAAAGTATTATAAAATGTATTTTCAAATTTAACATTACTTATGAAATTGAAGTATTTAATTTTTTTATAAGTTCTTGTAAGTCAATACTATACTGTAGTGCAAAATCCTCTAGGGAATCAAACATATGATTACACATAACACATTCACCAATTATTTTATCATAAGAACTAAATATCTCTTGAGTTTCTTCATGCTCTGTTATAATATCTAATATTTTCATGTTTTTTACTAACATTTTTACTCTCCCTTTCAACCTCATATTATTTTTAAATTAATCAAAATATAATTTCTTGAATATAACTAAATTTTACATTTTGTTGTTTTTTATTAATTCAGCCTTTATTAATAATTGTAATTAAAATATTATAGGTTTATAATACTAATAAATACTACTAGAAAGAATTGAGGGACAAATATGAAAGAAATTTTAGATAAAAAAGGTTTCATATGTGATATGGACGGTGTTCTATATCATGGTAATAATTTATTACCTGGTGCAAAAGAATTTGTAAATTGGTTAAAAGAAATTGATAGGAACTTTTTATTTCTTACAAATAGTAGTGAAAGATCTCCAAGAGAACTTGCAGAAAAACTTTCTAGGTTAGGTATAGAAGTTGGAGAGGACCATTTTTATACAAGTGCCTTAGCAACAGCTAGCTTTTTGGCTAATCAATGTCCTAATGGCAGCGCTTTTGTTATTGGAGAAAATGGTCTTACAAAAGCTATATACGATGTAGGCTTCTCTATGAATAATATCGACCCTGATTACGTTATAATGGGAGAAACCAGGAATTATAATATTGAACACATTGAACTCGCAGTTCATCTTGTACAAAACGGGGCAAAATTGATAGGTACAAATCCTGACCTTACTGGCCCAACTGAAAAAGGAATAGTGCCAGCAACACGGGCTCTTATGGCACCTATAGAATTAACTACTGGCAAAGTGGCTTACTATATAGGAAAACCAAATCCACTGATGATGCGTGAAGCAATGTTGAAACTAGGTTGCTCTGTAGAAGAGACAATGATTATTGGCGACAGAATGGATACAGATATTGTAGCAGGTATTGAATCTGGTATTGATACTATGTTAGTACTAAGTGGTGTTACAACAAGAGAAGGAATCGATTTGTTTCCATACGCTCCTAAATATATATTTGAAGGAGTCGGCGATTTAATTAATCGTATTAGAAACGAAATAATTTAATTTCCTATTTATCTATAATTGATAATACTTGACCTCTATATTTTTACATAATAGAGGTCATAAACTTTTTATAAATCATTTTTTATGAGCTATTTTCTCTTGCTTAATTAAACCTCCAAATTTATTATCTGAAAAAAGGTCTTCTCCATTACTGAGTAATATGTATTGGTGCTGCCTATTTTTTTTACACAAAGTACAATTCACTAATAATTTATCTATTTTTTCGCTTAACTTAATTAGTTTCTCATCCTGCAAATTAAAATCTTTTTCTATTATTAACTTATTTAATTTATCCTGACTATTTTCTATTAAAAATTTCAAGCGACATCCTTTGCATTTATTATTCAATTATTAATTCCTTTCTTTTATCAAGATTAATTATATAAAAACATTATTAATATTGCCCTCTTTCAATCAACCAATTCACCTTCATAATTACCCCATATATTTATATAAAAATACACTATCTATATTTTAATATATTTTCTATGATTTGTTAAGTAATTATTAGTTTATATGTATATATTTGTTTAACTATATAATATATAGTCATAAACGAACTATATATGTAAAATATCAGTATCAAAAACTTATATTATTAATACTTATAGGTAAATATTGTAAACATTATTTAACATTACTTATAATTCATTAAAGTTATATAACTCTTTAATAAATGCCTTATAAACTTTTTTATTAAAGTTATTAAAATAATTTAAAATAATCCTTTATATATAACTCTGTTAGCTTTTAAAATATAAATTATAATAGTATTTATGATTTTATAAAAATCTTAAGGGTCGCAACTTAATCTACCACCCTTATTTTTAATCATTCCTTACCATAAATAAATTTGTATTTATTATAACTTTTGTACATTTATAGCTTGAAGTCCTTTTTGATCTTTAATAGTATCATAAGTAACCTCTTCTCCTTCATGAAGGTCTTTATTATAGTTTTTTTCTTTTACCTTTGAAGAATGGACAAATACATCTGTTCCATTTTGTCCTGAAATAAAGCCATATCCTCTATCATTATCAAACCATTTAACTACTCCAGTTTCCATATCGATTTTAGTTACCTAAATTTTATCATATTAAGTAACTTATTCACCTACCCTTCTTATATTTAAATTATAGAGTCTACAAACAAACTATTTTCCTCTATACAGAACTCATTATATTATTTGCCTCAATAAAATATATAATGCATAATGTTTCTCACAACTTTTTGGTAAACTATAATTATAAATTTAAAAATAACAGTAACTTAAAATTCGACACATCTTATCATCTCTCAAAATAAAAAAAGAGGTTTAAACATTATGATTAATTACAATCTATGTTTTAAACCTCTTCGTTCTTTTATTAAAAAGTAGCAAACACTGAAAAACCAATGTCCAAATAATCAAATTTGAGATAACATTATAATTTAGTAAAAGTATTGCAGCAAGTGCATATAATAGACTAATTATAAAACCAATAGTTCTATTTCTTTTCAATAGTTTTTCTTTAGTTATAGCCATTTCTGGATTTACAACAGGTGCTCTATGCCATATAGAAAATAGGCAAATTGCACTTATAATTATTACAGATACAATATTAAAACTATTATTAAAACTTAAATAAATTATACTTCCCACTATTAAAAGTGTAGCTATAAAACATTTTATTTGAGTATCTTCATGATATCCACCTATAAATGGCTTAGTTGTACTCATAACTAGTATTACAATAAAAGCTTCAAAGTTTAATTTTAACAAACTAAAAAATACAATCAATAATATAATTTTTAGTGTCTCGAAAATAAAAATTCTCATCGAATATTCAACTTTTTCTTCTTGCTCAATAGAATAATTGTTACTTGTAGATATAAAATGAGCAATTTTCTTTATTAAGTTGCGCATATAAATCACTTCCTCAAAAAGATTAATTAAATATTTTTTTAGGAATTTGTATAATGAATCTTGTCCAATTTTCATCGCTTTGTATATTAATATTACCATTATTTTTATTAAGAATATCTTTAATTATACTAAGTCCATATCCACGATAGTCTCTCTCAGTTTCTTTTGTTGAAAATCCAGCTTCAAAGATTTTAAGCTTAATCTCATCAGGTATTTTAGGTCCATTATTTATAATAATAATATTAAGAATATTATATCCATCATAACTGTTAAATTTTATTAATGGATTCTTAGTATTTTCCAATGCATCAACTGAATTTCTTATAATATTTGAAATAATTTTTAATAAATCATTAGTAGAAATAGTAACGTCCTCATAGTTACCATTATCTGAAACAATTATATCGATTCCATTTGGAACTAGTTCATTAAAAATTGATTGTACCAAAGTACTAGCTTTTATCTCAACGTTAACTCCTGTATTAAAAGATTGATTTCTATCAATGATTTCTTTAAAGAGTTCCTCCATTTTGTCCATTCTATTTAATTTATAAAGTCCATAAAGACTGCTAATTTCACTTCCATAATCATGTTTTATCTTTCTTAATTCCAATATTTTTTCATTTAAAGACTTATTAAGAATTTCAATTTCTTTTGATTTACTATTTATTTTTGAGAAATACATCAAGGCAAATATTAATGTTAATAAACCTACACAGTATATCATTACCTGAAATATTAATCCTACTCCTTCGAATTGTATATTAGTTCTATATGTATCTATAATAATTACTCCAATATTAAATAACACTATTGTAATAGTTAAGTTATTATATTGTCTTAAATATAATATCCCATTAAATAAAGCTTTCCTAAATAGTATTATAACAAAATATAATATCCATACCGGAATAAAAACAAATAGTAATAATTGTATTTCAGAATTTAAACCTACATTAAAACTGAATGTAATGCTTTTAAAAACTGATATTATAATTGCAGAAATCATTGCACATAATACGTATGTTGTGCTCATTGCAAGCTCTACAATGCCAATTGCTTTTGGGTAGAAAAACATAGCAACAATTAGAACACTAAACATCATAAGTAAATTAGACGAAAGAATCGATAAATCTATATGAGTAAATATTAATATATCTATAGCTAATACATAAAAAAATAACCTCTTCTTTGTATTTGTTAATTTCCTATCTTTAGGTATAGTTTCTTGGCAAACCCATACTAATAACAATGATTGATACAACGTTGTAAATACATCTAATATTATAAGTAGCATATTTTTAATTTCCTTTCATCTAATTTAAGCAATATCCAAACCAGATAATTTATCTTTGTTCTTTAATAGATTCAGGCATATCTTCCATGCCTACTCCAAACAAAGATGCTGCCCCTGTTATAACAAACAAAGAACATAAACTAAGAAAAAAAGCACCCATAAATTTGTTTAATTTTTTCATAAACACTCCTCCTTTCATTATTTTTTTGATTTTTAATTACTATTATAATTATATCATAAAATTTCGAAGATTAAATCATTTTGCTTTATTTTAGGTATATTTACATATATTACAGTAAAAATACTCTCTGTATAGTCACAAGAGAGTATTTTCAATATATCATTATTATTATTTAAAAGGGTTTGCAATTGCGTAATCCTTTTTATTCAGTAATATATTTAACTATAAGTTTAATATTATTTTCAACAGCATCCATATGAGTTCTTTCATAATGGTGTGTTGCATCAACGCCTATTCCAACACAAGCAAAATTCGCATCAAATCCTTGCATTGCTGCAAGACTTGCATCTGAGCCATATCTATAGTGTACATCAACAACATAATCAATATCATTTTTTTCGCATAATTCGACAAGTTTTTTCTTGAATTCAAAATCATATGGAGTACGGCTATCTTTTGCACAGATTGTTACTTTAGTTTCATCTGATTGCTGATTTGGTCCTACAGTACCAATATCAAGTGCCAAGTGCTCTTGAACTTTTTCAGGAATTACAGATATTCCATGCCCTAATTCTTCATAATTAGTTATATAAAGCTGAGTAGTATATTTAGGTTTTATATTATTATCTTTAAGATATTTAACTAACCCAAATATTACAGCCACACAAGCTTTATCATCTAAAAATCTTGATTTTACAAAGCCATCTTTAGTTATTGTTGTTCTTGGCTCTATATATACAAAATCACCTACTCTTATTCCAAGCTCTAGTACATCATCCTTTGTTTTTACAAATTTATCTATTCTTACTTCCATGTTTTCATCAGTTCTAATTGTTTCTCTAACTACGTCTGAATAGATGTGTATGGAAGCTTTTTCAGGTAATATAGTTCCTGTATATTCTTCGCCATATATTGTTTTTATTATAACATTTTCGCCTTCTACTGCTGACCAAGCAAATCCACCAATTTGAAGTATTTTAAGTCTTCCATTCTCTTTAATTTCTCTTACTACTGCACCTAATGTATCTACATGTGCAGATATCATCTTTTGGTTTTCATTATCTTCACCTTCAATAGTTGCAATTAAAGCTTTCTTTTTAGTTCTTTTTGTAGGAATACCGAATTTTTCAAATTCTTCTTCTATTACTTTCATTGCAACATCAGTATCTCCACCCGGACTAGGTATTCCTAATATTTTAGCCATAAAATCTTTTACATATTGCATGTCAATATTCATTATTATTCTCCTCTTTAATTTAATTTTTTCTATGTATTGATAAATCCATAATATATATGAGGTTATTATATCATATTATTAAAAATATTATATTGAATTTGATTTTATAATAAAAAAATAGAGCCAAATCAGCTCTACTCTACAATCTCAGTTTCAATAGAATACTCTCCCTTGGTTCTATTACCTATAATTTCAATTACTAATTCCTCATCCTTATCTGCTGTATAACTATATTTACCTTCCTCATTTGTAGGTAAAGACATATTAACTACGCTGCTATATAATTTTATTTCAAGTTCACCATCTTCAACTATAGATGAATACTCAATTTCTACAGTTTCTCCGGCTTCAACATCTACCTTCTTTTGTTTAGTCCCATTCCAATAATGATACTTACTTTTCATTGTAGATTTAGAACCTTTTCCTAAAATTTCGTTAACTATAACTGGAGTTTCTGAAGATGTTTCCATAACTGAAACATTCGAAACGCTAGTAGACGTCATAGTGTTAAACCCTGCAAAACTGACAATAACCGTTATAAAAATCAATACAATAAGCGCTATAAATATTCCAATTATGATTTTCAAGCCTTTTTTGTTCTTATTTTTATTATCAGCTTTACTGTAATCACCCTCACTATAAGTAAAAGTATTATTTTGCTCGTAATTATCCGTAATATTACTATTTTCTTTGTTCAAATTAATAGTTTCTTTATCAATATCATGAGAACAATAAGGACAACTATTCCACTCAGGATTAATTGGTTTTCCACAATTAGAACAAGTTCCTTTAAGTTTTGCCCCACAATGAGGACACTTTACATAGTCAATATCTATGGGCTGGTGACAACTAGGGCATCTCAGTGTATCATTTTTATTTGACCTAACTACTAAATAAATAATAAAACCAATTAAGTTTGGCACTAATACTGCAATCAAAGTCCAGACAACAGGGTCCATATTGTGTTCTTGGGAATCTCTATACACAAAAACTCCAATTGCTATAATTAAAGAAAGAATTAATACTCCTATTAAAAGCATGAAAATCAAACTCATTTTTTTACCTCCTATTTTATCTATAAAACTTCACCATAGATACCTTTAAAGTTTCATTTTTAAATCTTCAACTAGCAGTTCTCTAAGTATTTTATAATTGAATTTTTATAAGAATATGATATAAATACCACTAAAGCAACAAAAGATAAAAAAGTTACATATATCATACTACCGAGAATAATATTGATTTTAAATATATATATACAAGCAAAAATCTCTAAACTTATTAATATTGAAATTAAAGTAACCATATATAGGACTATTAACTTTTCCTGTTTTTCTTCTTTTTTTACATATATTTTTTCTCTAGTTTTCATCATGAGACCTAATTCAGGAATTTCTTCTGTAGCAATAGCCTCCCTTAAATTCTTTTCAAATTCATTATTATCCATCATCAGCCTCCATCATTTTTTTTAATTTCGCCTTTGCCATATTAAGTCTAGATTTCACTGTACCTATGGGTACATTGGTAATTTCAGAAATATCCGTATAAGACAAGTCTTTAAAATAAAATAATATTATTGGAATACGATATATTTCTTTTAATTCATTAACATAGTATCTAGTTCTATCCCCGTCTAGCTTTGATATTACTTCAGTATCAATATTTTTTGATGAATCATATATATTGCTCATTTCTTTTTCTTTTTCTTCTGTGGAAGGAAATAGATCTTTTACTTTTGATAATAGTTTCTTTTTCTTAGTGTAATTATCTCTATAATTATTTAAACATATAGTATAAATCCAATTTTCAAAATTATTATTGCAATCAAACTTTTGTATATTCTTATATATTTTCAGCCATGTATTTTGAAACAAATCATCTGCATCAAATTTGTCTTTACATAACCTCCTGCAAAGTCTGTATACATATGGTGAGTAGATTTGCATTACTTTATCAAAAGCCGTTTTATTATTTTTAGCTTCATTTATTAAATTTTTGTAATCAATATCTAATCACCTCTCTAACTTTATAATGCACAGTTCACAATAAGCAACGCAGTACACAGTTCTCAGTTCATAGTTCTCAGTTCATAGTTACTAGTTCATAGTTACTAGTACCTAATTAACGGTTTATAGTTTATAGTAAATAGTTTAAAATTATTGTGTGTTATAGATTTCATCATATCTAGATACTTATTATTCAAATAATTTTATATTGGAACCCTTCGATTATTGTATACTTGCTTTAATATGTATTTGTTCGAAAAAATTTTTTTTAAAAGAAATATAAAAACATGTTAAAGTTTAGTGCTTTCTATATTCTATAAATTTTGCTTGCATAATAATTTTTTCTGAATCTCCACTCTCTTTTTTACTTTTTCTAAAAACGAATCTGGCCCTATTACACGAATTACTGGTCCAAAAGAAAGTATTCGGATTAAAAGTTCTGTTTCATCCATTTTGTTATAATAAATATAACTTATGTACTTGTCCTCTTTTTCATCATATTCAGTTTTCTTTTCATAACTAGAAAAATGGAGCATACATCTTTCTAGTGCATTTCTTTCACGTGATATTTGGATTACTACAGGTTCATCGCTTTGATTTCTTTCATTAAATTTATTTAAATTAACCTCTTTATCATATTCTTCTTTTGATTTTTCTATTTTAATAATTCTTGCTATATTAATAGTAATAAATTCACGAATTCTTCCTTCTTTTATTTTCACAGAATTTACCCTAAACTTATCGTCTTTACTTGAATATTGCAATTTGCAAGGCAAATAATTACCCTCAATTCTATTACCTTTGCCGCTTATAAATGTAATTTTTATAGTTTCCTTGTTTTTCAAAGCTGAAAGAATCCATTGAAAATTATCTATATAATCTTTATCCCTGTAATCATCGCCATCCTCATAACTGTCAAAACAATAAAAGTCATCTACCTTAAATAAAAGCTCTATATCTTCCAAATATTTATCTAAATATGCTATTTGTTCTTCTTTTAAAAACAATTTGATTCTTTTATCCAAAAGTAACGCTTTTATCCAAGATTTTTCTAATGTCGTTACTGGCAATTTAATCTTTGATTTTAACTTAGATGAAAATTTTTCATCTTTATTTTCTAACAAATTCCATTCTCCACTAATTAGCTTAGGCATTATATATAAAGCACTTTCACAAAAGGCTTGCTCATTAATAATCCTGTTCATATCTTCTTTTGTAATCTGCTTATCATAAGCTTTATTTAAAATTTTAGTGACTACATTATAATAACAACCATAAATTTCAGAAAAAATCTCCATTATATTTCGCCACCCCCTAAATACATTTCCTCCATACGCCTCATGTCCTCATAAAATTTTTTCTCCACAAAACTATTAGAACTCTCCAATGAAATAATTCTCCCAGTAAAACTTTTAACCCAAGACATCATTTCATTTACATCGAAAGCCTCTTTAGTATATAGAAAAATATTATCCTCAATTTTCTCTACAGTTCCCCCTCTACCTTCTCTATAAAGCCGATTAAGGACATAACCTTCATTATTTTCATCAATGTAAAACTTTATACTGATACTATCATTTCTATTTTTGCTGCCAAAGGATACCCCCCAACATTTCCACAAATTTGTCCCCAATTTTTCTTTTAGTTCATCATAATTTGTGCATAAGTTCATTTTCTTAACAGACTTTATGTAATCTAATCTATAGTTAGTAAATCTATGTTTTTCTTCATTATAAATACTTATATACCGTCTCCCACTTTGACTACTTACTAATATTTTAAGAGGCACTCCCACTAAACTACTGCTAGCATTGCTCCTGTTACTCTGATTAAAAAACTCTATTCTTCTCTTTTCCTTCATAGCCTTAATAATATCCAATAAAATTTTATCTTCTAATGTATGTACAATAAAATGATGTTTGAAACAGAATATATTATTATTTTCTTCTTCCTCATCTAAAATATAACTACCTATTACCCCAAAAGGCGCTACCTCTTGATAAAATTTCAAAGCATCTAACAAACCTTCATGATTATTCGTAACATTATTTAAATACTCTTTGCTTAGTGAATAATATAAAGCTCGTCCTTTTTTAATCTTTTTTAAAACTCCTTCTTTTACATATTCATTGGCCTTATTTCTAACAGTTTGCACCTCAAATATTTCTCCACTTTCATTACAAATATAATTAGTTAAGTCTTCTATATTAAGTGTTCTCTTCAATTTCAATATATCTAAAATATAAAAATAAAGCATTATATCATTTGAAGTAAAACTCTTCGATTTCCAGGCTGAATATAATGGATTCTCACTAATTTCCGAACTATTAAGGGAAATAAAAACATGTTTACCTCTAATAGAATTATCCCACTTAATATAATCCTTCAAATAACATTCTATCCTTCTTTTCTCATTATCATAAGTACGGCAGCTTTTCTGATTAAAATCCCCTCTAGACTTAAATCCATAAACATAAAAATCACGCATATAATCTCTAATTTTATCAAAATTCTTAATAAGTTCAGAAAACTTAGCCACAAAATCATCTCCCCTATTAATGCTCAAAAAAAGAAGTAGGCGTTCTACTTCTTTATTTTACTCATGAATTCTTGCAAACTATCAACTACAATTGAAATTTTCAACCACTTCTTCAAAACATCAATGTTCTTTTCTTCGTTTACTATTTTAATAATATCCGCAGGAACTTTTGCAATTTCATTTAAATTTTCTAGTATATCTTCTCTCCTAGCTAAAACTGCACCTTCTTCTCTTCCTTCTTCTCTTCCTTCTTCTCTTCCTTCTTCTCTTCCTTTTTGCTCGTAATGTATTTTTCTTATTTCGTCTATTGTCATCTTAAACACCCCTCCATTTATTTTCTTATATTCCTTATATTTTTCTTCTAATTCTGGGTCTTTAATCAAAAATAAATATTCTAAAAAATCTACAAGTGCTTTAATCTGTTCCTTATTTTTAACTTTATCATAAAGCTTCAATTCTTCTGCTAACTCTATTTTTGCATTAAATATTTCTTCGTCTGATACGCCTATATCTAATAATTTTTTTGCCATTTTAAATACTAATTTTAATGGATTTTCATCTCTTATATTTTCAAGTTCAATTTTTTCAACATCTATAGTTCTAAAATTATATATAAAAATTTCTTCATCAATTTGTGGTAATTTGTATACATATCTTTTGTCTTTTCCTCGCTGACCTTTATATGTATAAATAGCTGCTGCAACTATTTCTGATTTATCTTTATATTTATATCTAAATTTATCCCATATCCTATAAAAGTACCTAAACATTCTTTCTCCGAAAATCTCGTAACCACTACTATAACTTTGTACTTCTACATGTATAAATAGGATTTTGCTTTTTTTATCTTTTAATCTAACCTTTATTATTTTATCTGATATTACTATTTCCGTACTATCTTTATCAAAGATTTCTTTCTGAATTTCCTGCAATTCTTTATCTAAAGATTCCGTTCCAATCTCCCAATTTATTTCTAAAAACAATTCTGGAAATAATAATTCTACAATTTCTATTTCAAAAGCTTCTAATATTGTTTTCCACGCTGCATCAAAATCATGTTTTTTAACTAAATCTTTCATAATCTTTTGTAAACTCCTTCTATAATATTATATCAATTTTACTAGCACTTGCACAAATAATAAATTTAAGTTAACTCAAAAATAATCTATACCCATATTATTTTTCAAAACTTATGTTCTAATTCATAAATACCTTGATTTTACAAAAAAAAAATTAAACTTCGCAACTTTTTTTAAATGATAACCTATCCTTTCAATGCTAATATTATCTCATGAGCTATTTATTCTATGTTTTGGTTTTAAAATCCAAACGGTGCTGAAAGGTTCTACCTTTGCAGTATGCCGAATGATAACTCCAGTTTATATTATGACGGAGGTTCGATTCCTTCACTGTGAAATTTCACAGTTAACTCAGCGGTTAGAGTATATGAATTAGCAATTGTGGGTTCGAATCCCACCCAGACCCGTCACGTCTGAAATTAAAAGATATATAGATAAACTACTTCAACATAAATTTGTACTTGTCCATAATTCTTTAACCCTTAGAATTTTGTACAAGTATAAATTAAGTTTCCGTAAAGTTTATCTTTATTGCAATGCTCAGTGTATAGGAAATTTTATATATAAATTTCCCTTTACACAACACTATTGATAGTTTGTAGTTTTAAGGATACCGTTTACTATTTATCTTAGTAGTTCTTATCTCCTAGTCGCTTTAGAAATTATTAATACTCACCTATAATTTCTAGTAGTTAACAAAGTTGTGAGAAGCGCTATGAAAAATATAGACTAAATTAAAACTCCCTATTCAGATGTGTGAGCATTGCAATAACTATCATCTTTTCAATGCACAATGCACAATTTACAATGCACAATTGTGGATGATTTTCTTCCTTACAGTCAGAAAATCTTTAATTTATAAAAAAATACAAATAAAGTTCCAACGTATAATTCTTTGTATAATGTTTTAATATGTTTTCTAATATGTTTGTGAACTACCCTCCACTTACTTTGTTGAAGTGGGGGCTTCTTGGTCAATACTCCTAACAGAGCAAGTTTACCCAAGC
>NZ_JBTVVN010000038.1:0-31922 GCF_054819755.1 Clostridium sp. DL1XJH146 | reverse complement strand
GTTAGAATTTTCTGAAATTTAAAACGATAAATTTAAGCTTACTACAGCTATAAAATAAATTTGCTCGTTAGAGCTGAATATCAATAAAGTCTTTTGATAATAATCAGTTTTTTTGTTATACTAAAACTATAAATTGCTTGGAGGTATCATATGCGAAAATCACTTACATTTTTTATGACTATTTTATTAGTTCTGACAACTTCTGTACTTCCTGCTTATGCAGAAAATGATTATAAACTATCAGAAATATCCGCTGATGGTATAGTTTTAATGGATGCTAACACAGGTCAAATACTTTATTCAAAGAATCCAGATGCACAATATCCACCCGCTTCAACTACTAAAATAATGACAGCATTATTAGCTTTAGAAAACTGTGATTTAGATGAAATCGTAAAAGTTGGTGATGAACCTCCTTATGCCGATGGAAGTAAAATATATATCAATGAGGGTGAAAAAATACCTTTAAAAGATTTATTGTATTCTCTTTTATTAGTGTCTGCTAACGATTCTGCAGAAGCCATTGCTGAACATATTTCTGGTTCTGTTGAAGATTTTGCAATTTTAATGAATAAAAGAGCCAAAGAATTAGGGTGCACTAACACCAATTTTGTAAACCCTCATGGTCTATATGATGATAATCATAGAACCACTGCACATGATTTAGCTTTAATACTTAGAGAACTATATTCACATCCTGAATTCAGCGAAATAGCCACTACTAGCATGTATTACATCGAACCTACTAATAAACAAGAAGAACAAAGACCTCTTTGGAATGGAAATCGCTTAATACAGCAGAGTAGTCCATATTACTATGAATGGTGTCAGGGTGGGAAAACTGGTTATACAGTTCAATCTAAGCACTCCTATGTTGCTACAGCTAAAAAAGATAGTGTTTCCTTAGTTGCTGTATTGCTTCATGACGAACAAAAAACATTTTGGACTGATAGTAAAAATCTATTTAACTACGGATTTGATACTTTTGAAGCAATTAATTATAAAAAAAGTGGCGATATTATATCAACTTATAAAATTTCAGATGAAAAAACAATAGATCTTGTAGCGCTAAATGATTTTACTTATCTATCAAAAATAGGTTCAACCTCTGAACCACAGATAAGTATAACCAATAAAGATCTCAGTCAATCTTCATTTGCAGCTAACGAAGAGATTTTAACCGCAAATGTTACAATAGATGATGAAATAGTTGGAGAACTTAAACTAGGTTCTAATGAAGATTATTCTTATGAAAAGTCAGTCATTCCTAAATCAGAAGAAACTGACAATACTAATAATAGTATTTCAGTAGCTACTATTTTAAAATATGTTGGACTAGCTTTAGTACTTGCAATAGTACTTTTAAGAATACGAAAAAGAATTAGAGATAAAAACAGAAAGAAAAAATTAGAAGCCTTAAAAAAGAAAAATATATACTTATCAAAATATAAAAATAGATTTTAGAATAACAAAATATTATACAAATGTAAAATTCTAAATATACCATATAAAAAAAGAACTAATGCAAAGCAATTGTTCTTTTTTTATATGGTCATTTTATTTTTTCAATAAGATGCAACAAATCTGATGGAAAGTCTGCTTTTATTTCCACTATTTCCAGGGTTCTAGGGTGTGGAAAAGATAATTTATAAGCATGAAGAGCCTGCCTCTTTATATATTCCGTGTCTTTTTCACCATCACCGTACAGCATATCTCCAAAAAGCTCATGTCCTAAGCTTTTCATATGGACTCTTATTTGATGGGTTCTTCCCGTTAAAAGTTTTAGTCTAACAAGGTCTCCCTTATCATAAGAGTCTATCACTGTATATTCAGTCAAAGCTCGTTTACCATCTTCGCCTACAATTCTATGTATACCATCTTCGGCTTTCATAATTGGTCGATCTATTAAACCGTTTTTCTCTACAAGGTTACCTTTTACAATTGCAAAGTATTCTTTTTCAAATTTATTTTCTTGCATTAATCTTGATAAATTCATATGACTAAAAGAATTTTTTGCGATTAGTAGCACTCCAGAAGTATCTTTATCTAGTCTACTAACAAATCTAACTGGAGCATCAATACTATTTTCAAGAAAATAATATGCTATAGCATTACCCACAGTTATTTCATTTTCATCATTGGATTTATAAACAACGATCCCCCAAGGTTTATTTACTACCAATACATCTTCATCTTCAAACAACACATCAATTTCAAATTTCTTAGGCGTAAAATTTATACCCTTCTCTTTTTCTAGAAATATTCTTAGCAAATCACCTTTATTTATTTTAGAATATAAAGTTACTGCATTATCATTTATCCAGAGCCTACCTTCTTTAGCAGCTTTTCTTGAGAACCTACTAGAAATTTGCAGTTTTTCTCTTAAATAAAAAATTAACTTTTTACCATTAAAATCATTATCTATAGTATACTCTAAATAATCTTTATTCAATTATTGCCATCACTTCTATTTCTAAAAGGGCATCTTTAGGTAATGCTCCTGCTTGAACACAAGACCTAGCTGGTTCATTTTCTGTAAAAAATCTTGCATATACTTCATTCACTTTGGAAAAATCATCAATATCTTGTAGAAAAATAGTTGTCTTTACAACATCACTGAGCTTAGCCCCTGCTTCTTCTAAAACTGCTATAAGATTCACCATTACTTGCTCTGTAGCCTTTTGAACATCATCCTTAATTAGGTCACCTGTAGCCGGGTCAATGGGAATCTGTCCTGATGTAATAATCATATTGTCAACCTTCACTGCTTGTGAATAAGCTCCTAATGCTCCTGGTGCCTTATCTGTACTTATAATTTTTTTCTTCATAATAATCCTCCTCATGTTTTTTTATTTATTTTTAAGCAAATAATTTCTGCCGTCAATAGTATCGTGATGTAGACATCCACCTTTATCTATTATGTGTTTTATTGTAATATCAAAACCTAATAAAACTCCCTTATCAAGATTTTCAAAAGTTATTTTTCTAAGGGCCTCAACACCAGGAAAATCTCTTGAAGGTTCAATATAGTCAGCAATATATATTATTTTCTCTAATTTGCTCATATTTCTTTTACCTGTAGTATGATAAACCACAGCTTCTAATATTTCTTTATCTTCTATTTTGAAAACATTTTTAGCGATATATGCACCTGCAGCACCGTGTAATAAAGAAGGGTTATCATGTGCTATTTCATCCACGTTGTATCCATATTTAGTAGCATACTCTATCATAGTATCATTATTCAAATATTTAGCGGCATCATGTACAAGACCTGCTAATACAGCTTTTTCTTTATCTGCATCGTATATCTCTGCAAGTAACTTTGCTGTATCTCTCACATTTAAACTGTGTTCATATCTTTTTTCTTTAAGTTCTCTATTCAGATATTCAATGATTTTTGATTCTTCCCACATAAATTCACCTCTTAATAATAAAGTCTCAATTCTTTTATACTATTTTCTAGTTTATTAGGTATTAGATAACTTACATTCTCCCTATGTTTTATTTTATTTCTTACAAAAGTTGAAGATACCTCAATTAATGGTAAATCTAAAAATTTAATTTCACAATCATACTTGTTAGCTATTTTACTCCTTTGACTTAATAGTTGCTCTTTTTCATATCCTGCCCTATTAAATACCACAAAACTACAGTTTTTTAAAATATATTCTACATTAACCCAAGTCTCAATTTCCATTAAACAATCAGCACCAGAAATAAAAAACCATTCAGTTTCCTTTTCTTTTTCTTTTAAATACTCAATTGTTTCATAAGTATAACTACGATTCTTTTTTTTAATTTCATAGTCAGAAATTTCAAATTTATTTTCTTCATCAATAACTTCTTTTACCATATTATATCTAATTTTTGCTTCTGAAATATCTTTACTATCTTTATGCGGAGGATTTCCAGTTGGGATAAATACTATTTTATCTAAATCCAAAGTATACATTGCTTCATAGGCTATGTGAAGATGTCCATTATGTATAGGATCAAAAGTTCCACCTAATATTCCTTTTCTTTTCAATTAAACCAGTCCTTTTTATCTTTTAGTTAAAATGAGTATACCATATAATTAAACATTGATAAATAAATTACACAAAAAAATACCCACTATAAAAGTTTCTTGTAGGAAACCATATAACAATGAGTATTCTAAATGTATATTGTTTAACTTAAACAATTTCTAATTTTTAATTAAGGCAATTGTATTTTTGGTTCTTTTGCTTTTCTATATATTAAAAACTTGCTACCAATTGCTTGAACTCCCTCGCAATTTACTTTACTACAAATAATGTCTGATGCTTCTCTTGCAGTAATTTCATTGTTATTTAATACCTTTATTTTAATTAATTCTCTCACTTTCAAAGCCTGGTCTACTTGTATTACAAAGTTTTCATCAATACCATTTTTCCCAACTTGGAAAATTGGATCCATAGTATTACCAAGTGATCTCAAATAAGCTCTTTGCTTGTTCGTTATCATTAATTTCCTCCTTACATAAATTCAAACTCAAAATCATTAAGACTAACTAAATCTCCATCTTCAATACCCATACTCTTTAATTCATCCATAATACCTTTGTTTTTTAATACTTTTTGGAAGTATCTTAATGAATCTGGGTCATGAATATTAACACTCTGTAATAATCTATCTACAAAGCTTCCCGATACAATATATACTCCATTTTCAATATTTATTTCATAAGTAAATCGCTTTTCTTCTTCTATAAATAACTCGGATGCATCAAATTCTAAGTCCTTTACAGGTATAGTACTCAATGTATATGCTACTTCTTTCATTACTTCATCAACACCTTGCTTCGTTGCTGCTGACATCTTAAAGACCTTATTATAACCCATTTTTTCAACTTCTTCTTTAAAGTTATTATAAACCTCATCATCATAAAGCATATCTGCTTTATTAGCAACAACTATCTGTGGTCTATCAGTAAGCTTAACACTATAGTTTTTAAGTTCATCATTAATCTTTTTAAAATCTTCTAGTGCATCTCTGCCTTCAATACCTGATATATCAACTATATGAACCAATAATCTAGTTCTTTCAATATGTCTTAAGAATTCATGGCCTAATCCAACTCCCTCAGATGCACCTTCTATAAGTCCTGGAATATCAGCAATTACAAATGATTGTGCCCCTTCTACTTTTACAACTCCTAAATTAGGTTTTAAAGTTGTAAAATGATAATTTGCTATCTTTGGCCTAGCTTTTGAAACTATTGATAGCAATGTAGATTTACCTACAT
Source organism: Clostridium sp. DL1XJH146 (assembly GCF_054819755.1). Taxonomy (NCBI): domain Bacteria; kingdom Bacillati; phylum Bacillota; class Clostridia; order Eubacteriales; family Clostridiaceae; genus Clostridium; species Clostridium sp. DL1XJH146. The sequence goes on along the minus strand of NZ_JBTVVN010000038.1, from coordinate 26,653 downwards.
TAGGGAATCCTAGTAATCCTACGTCTGCAAGAAGTTTTAATTCTAAAGTTATTAATCTTTCTTCCCCTGGCATTCCAGGTTCTGCAAAGTGTGGTGCTTGCCTAGTAGGAGTTGCAAAGTGTTGGTTTCCTCTACCACCTCTTCCACCTTTAGCAATAATAAATTGCTCACCATCTTTATTTATATCTACCATTATTTTGTTTGATTCTGTATCTCTAACAACAGTGCCTACTGGTACTCTTATAATTAAGTTATCAGCACTTTTACCAAAACAGTTGCTTCTGCCCCCATTTTGGCCACTTTGAGCTTCATACTTTCTTTTATACCTGAAATCGAGTAAAGTAGTTAGGTTTCTATCTCCAACAAGTATAATACTTCCACCTCTACCACCATCTCCACCTTCTGGTCCACCAGCAGCTACAAATTTCTCTCTTCTGAAGAAAATAAAACCGTCTCCTCCATTACCAGATTTAATAAAAATCTTGGCTTTATCTATAAACATATACTTCACCTACCTTTTCTTATAAAATAAAGTTGCAATTTGCAGAGTGAAGAGTGCAGAGTGCAGTTAGAAAATTAAACCCCTAACTCCCTTCTGAAAACTACACTCTTCTTTCTTTATTACTACATAGTGTGCTAAAAATAAAAGCACCCCTACGGGTGCCTGTATTATTCTGCTATTGCTTCTTCAAAATCTACTGGGTAAACACTTGCTTGTTTCTTGCTTCTGCCAACTCTCTCGTATTTAACGATTCCGTCAACCTTTGCAAAAAGAGTGTCATCTCCACCTCTGCCAACATTATTACCTGGGTGAATTTTAGTTCCTCTTTGTCTAACTAGAATGTTTCCAGCTAAAACAAATTGACCGTCACCACATTTAGTCCCAAGTCTTTTTGATTCACTATCTCTACCGTTTTTAGAGCTACCTACACCTTTTTTGTGTGCAAATAACTGAAGGTTCATTAATAACATAGGTTACACCTCCTCGACTCTTACTTTTATATAATCCTTGTACTCTTCCATGCTTTCTAAACCAATTAGAAGTGTCTTTAACAACACTTGACAATTCTCTATATCATCAATATCACGATTTGTAATGTTTAAACTAGCAAAACCAGTTTCTTCATTTATCTTAAAATCTATGCCAGCTAAAAGATTTATTTTCAAAACTTCTAGTATACCATTAATAGTTGCATATGTAAGAGCTGAAACAGCACTACAAACAATATCACTACCATATTCAGCATATCCAGCATGACCATCAATATCAAAAGATATAATATTATCATTTTTCTTTTTTATTAAAGCATTAATCATTCTTATGCCTCAATTTTTTCTATTTGAAGTTTTGTATAAGGTTGTCTGTGACCATTTTTCTTTCTAAAGTCAAGTTTAGCTCTGTATTTGAATACAACAACTTTTTTTTCTTTACCTTGCTTTAAAACTTTGGCTACAACCTTAGCTCCTTCAACTACAGGATTTCCTACTACGAAATTTCCTTCTTTACTTACAGCAAGAACTTCGTTTAATTCTACAGTAGAGTCAACTTCAACGTCTAATTTTTCTACAAATAAAACGTCTCCTTCTTGAACTCTATACTGCTTTCCTCCAGTCTTAACTACAGCGTACATAAAAACACCTCCCTATCCAGTCTCGCCACAATAAGGTACACAATACATTGTGTTTAATACCCAAAGTGAGCGGTCTACAAACGCCATTATATCATAATATTTATATGGTGTAAAGCGTTTTTTATTGATAAATCCTAAACTTATCACTGCACATTTCACTCTTCACACTATCATAAAGAAAACTTTATCTCAAAGATAACAATATCAATATCAATATCAATATCAATATCAATATCAATATCAATATCAATATCAATATCAACCATATTTTAAAACAGAGCTATTAATTCAAATAAAGATTCTCGGCGCAGACGAGAATCTTCCTTAATTGTGCATTGTGCATTGTGCATTGTGCATTGTGCATTGTGCATTGTGCATTCCTATTCTATCTGGTCTCCATAAACTTTAAGATGCTCTATTTTTTTTATTTGACTAGCAAATATAAGTGCTTCAACTTTTATACTTTCATAATTTTGAAGATAATTTATATAAACCTGTTTATCAATAGCTCCAATACTAATAATAAAGCTAAGTATATCTCCTTGGATTTCTTCTTTATAAATTTCATTTAATTCCACATATATATTCTCTACATCAAACTTATAACTTATCCTAGTTAATTGATTGCTAATACTTCTCTTAATATATTGGAGTTTTAATTTTTTACCCTTACCTCTACATGCTATACAATTATCCTCAAGATAATCATAGATAGTTTTTCCTCTTTTTTTTCTAGCTATCTGAACTAAATTTAAGCTAGTTGGAAAATAAACCAAAGTTTTTTTCTTATCATCCTTAAATCCATTTTTCAAAATTTGGACAATCCTACTTGACTCTTCTTTACTTTGATTTTCTATAAAATCAATTACTATTATTCCTCCTAAATTTCTAAGCATTATCTGTTTAGGGATTTCTTCTGCAGCTTCTATGTTAGTTTGAATAGCTACCCCACCAATATTTTTCCCGCTTATATTTGATGCTGTATTTACATCAATTACATACATAGCTTCTGTTTTCTGTATTACTATATTCCCTCCAGATTTCAAAAAAACTCTTTCGTGTCTAAGCGAAAGTATTTCTTTATCAATATTATAATAACTAAGCAAATCTTCTTGTTCTATATATTCTATTAATTCAAAGTCCAAATCTCCTTTAAATAAAGAAAATTCTTCAATAATTCTATAATCATCTTTATTATTAGTAACTAGTTTATTTGTATTACTTGTAAGAATATCTTTTATTATCCTTCCAATTATACCTCCTCCGTCGTACAAAACTCCAGGTTTCAATTTATACTTTGCTTCTTTAACAAGCTCACAATATTTATCATATAAACTACTAATCTCTTTATTGATTACTGTAATATCTACATTTATAGCATTAGTTCTTATCATAACTCCAATATTATCAGATTTGTTAATATTATCTTGAACATATTTTTTAAATATATTTTGATGCCCTAAATTTTTGGAAAATTTAACACCTCTTGAATTACACAGTAAAACAGCATATCTCCCTGCTATAGTAACTTCTGCTGTAACTTTAGGTCCCTTATCGCCATCTTTTTCTTTCATTACTTCTACTAAGATAGAGCTTCCTTTTTTTAAATTATCATACTTTTTTTTCTTAATATTCATATATGCATTTTTTTCAAAACCAATGTCTATGAATATACATTCAGCTGAGGGTAAAATTTCTTTAATAACCCCTAAGTATATCTTTCCAGGGGTGGGTTCATCTTTATCCTCCTCAAAAAAAACTTCTTGCAGCTTGTTATCTTTCTTTATTGCAATAGTGAGTAACTCATTTTCTCTTTCAATATATATCTCTTCCAAAATGTCACCTTCATTTCTTTCTTCAATATCTTTTAATTTTTTTATAGTTAATCAAACTTAAACCCATCCTCTAGCATACGAAATAAAATTTCTATCATGGACCGTGAATCTAGAAGGGCGTAGTGCCTAGTTCTTATCTCAATATTTAGTGTATTCATAGCTTTATCTAAAGATATTGTATATTTATGATTATAAAAGCTCATAAAACTTTCTGATAAATCAATATAATCATCATATAGAAACGGCATTTTTAAACCGTATTCTTCACAAATATTTTTCAAAACATTATAATCACCTCTACCCCAAGTAATTATCTTTGTTTCAGTTTGTATGTAATGGTCTGTAAGATATTTTAATACATCCTCAAGTTCAATTCCTTTTAAAATTTTATCCTTTGTAAATCTTTCTGATGCAATAATTCTACTGCCATTATCCATATATTTAATAAAATACTTAGGCTTTATAATAGCACTATATTCTAATTCTCCATGTTCTGATTTATAAATAGCTCCTATTTCCACTATTTCTTGTATATATCGCTTTGCTTTATTTTTTACAATTTTTGTAGAAGCAAACTCAAAATCAATACCCAAAATATCATATTGCACATATATTAACTCTTCAGCCTTTCTAAAGTAAAAGCCCATAATTTTGCCCCATTCCCTCATATAAGTATGCGTTATGATTTTTTATAAATATAAAGCTTCCAATTCATCTATTAATTTATACAAAAAATAAACTCCTTAAGTAATGAAGCTATAAAATATGTATACATTAGTTCTTCCCTTGGAAACTACATAATTTCATTATACATTAAAAAGAAATATTATTAAATAAGGAGATTCTTTAGCATAGCTAAAAAATCCCCTCTATACGGTTCTTTATAAAATACCTTCTTTACAATCCTTTAAAGAAACTATCTAACGGCAGTAGTTTCCCCCTATTATTAAAAGCATATATTTCTTTTCTATATATATCTACAAAACTGTCTTCAATTACACTAGATGTATTTTCCTGAATAAATTCACTCAGTAATTTAGGAGATAAATTTTCTCTGCTACCACAGGAAATCAAAGCGTCAATAGTAATCATACTTTTCCCCATCTTGTAGTTGAAATCTTTTACGAGTTTTTTTATATCAACCTCTTTAATTCCCTTTTTACTCTTTTTTTCCATAATCCATTCTTTTCTATCTAATAGTTCTTTTAATTCTGACTCTAATCCATCAGTATTTTCATATTTTATTCTTATTCTATAATTAGCTGCATCTATAGCCGCCATAGCCTGTGGAGCTTTTTTACTATTTTCTTTATTCTTTATTAAAACTGCTCCTAAAAATTTTATATCCTTAGTTGAAGAACAATTTAATTTATTTATTAATTCTTCTTCATTGACCTCTTCCGTCAAATTTAAATCTAAATAATCACCAACAGAATGCATTCCTACTGAAAGTGGTTGTGCAATTGACATTTGAATATGAGGATTAAAACCATGAGAATACTCTACCGGAATACCGGACCTTCTTATTATTCTATGTATAGCTCTCATTAATTCTAAATGGGAAACAAACTTTATATCCTTCTCTTTTGTAAATTTAATCAAATAACGCATTTTCAAAGCACTCCCCATTATTAAATTTTTCGTTATTATTTATACCACAGTTATTACAATTTCTTCTACAATCAGGAGTTAACTCAACTTTCTTCGCTCTTTCATTTTCGTCAATTAAAAATTCTTTAGTTACACCTATATCAATGAAATCCCATGGTAAAATTTCACTATACTCTCTGTTTCTAGTTGCATAAAAATCGGGATCAACATCCAACTCTTTAAAAGCATCCATCCAATACTCTAACTTAAAATGTTCTCCCCAACCATCAAATTTAGCTCCATTCTCAAAAGCTTTAATGATAACATCACAAAGTCTTCTATCTCCTCTTGCAAAAACAGCTTCAAGATAGCTTACAGGTGATTCATGCCATTTATATGATATAGTTTTGCTTTTTATTTTCTTTCTGATTATATTTATTTTTTCTTTAACAGTTTTCATATCTTCCTGACCTACCCACTGAAAAGGTGTGAAAGGTTTTGGTACAAAAATAGCAGTACTAAGATTTACTTTTGGACTCTTCTTTCTCTTTTCTCTAGGCATCTTGTAATATTCATTTATAACTTTTTCCCCAAGTTCAGCAATACCTTCAATATCCTCTACTTTTTCATAAGGAAGCCCTATCATAAAATAAAGTTTAATAGTAGACCAGCCTAATTCAAAAGCACTGGTAACTGATCTCATCAAATCTTCTTCTGTTACACCTTTGTTGATTATATCTCTCATTCTTTGAGATCCTGCTTCAGGCGCAAAAGTTAATCCGGATTTTCTTACCTTTTGAATTTCATTAATAAGTTCAACTGAAAAAGAATCTATCCTTATAGACGGTAGAGAAACTCCCACTTTTTGGTCTTGATACTTTTCTATAAGACGCATAACCAATTTATCAATCTCAGAGTAATCGCAAATACTAAGCGATATTAAAGAAATTTCTTCATGCCCAGTTTTTTTAAGCAATGCTTCTGCTTGTTTAATTAATGTCTCTTTTTTCTTCTCTCTTACAGGCCTATAAATCATTCCTGCTTGACAAAATCTACATCCCCTAGTGCATCCTCTAAAGGTCTCTAATGTGACTCTATCATGCACAACTTCGTTGTAAGGCACAATTAACGTCTCAGGATAATCTGTTTCGTCTAAATTATATACAATTGCTTTAGTTATCTTATTTGGAACATCTTCATATATACCTTTGAATTCTTTTATTGTATTGTCTTCGTTATATTCAATTTCATAAAGTGAAGGCACGTAAATCCCACGTATCTTAGTAGCTTTTCTCAAAAACTCTTTTTTTATAATTCCTTCTTCTTTGCATTTCTTGTATAAATCTAGTAATTCTCCTAATTGTTCTTCACTTTCCCCTAATGCAAATATATCAGCAATATCATAAATAGGTTCAGGATTATAAGCACAAGGGCCTCCACAAATAACTATTGGATCTTCTTCTTCTCTTTCGCTTGCTCTTAAAGCTATATTACCCATCTGTAGCATGTTAAGTATATTTGTATAACTCATCTCATATTGAAGGGTAAAGCCTAGAAAGTCAAACTCATCAATTGGATCTTTCGTTTCAAGAGTGAATAGGGGTATACTATTTTCCCTCATTAGTTTTTCCATATCTGGCCACGGAGCAAAAGCCCTTTCACAATAAGTGTCTTCTCTTTTATTCAATATATGATACAGTATTTTTGTACCTAGGTGGGACATCCCAACCTCATATACATCTGGAAAACAAAAAGCAAATCTAATATCAACCTTTTCTTTATCTTTTAATACTACGTTTAACTCTCTACCTATATATCTAACGGGTTTTTCAACTTTATATAGAATATCATCTGATAATTTAATCATTTCTTTCCTCCTATGTGTTCTAACAAAATCTATTTTATCACAACAAACATAAAAGTAAATAGTTTAACTAATTATCTGCCCAATCTTCCCACTCTTCAATTGATTTTTCTGTAAGTTTGTTAATTGCTCTTTCTTCATCGTTATATTTTTTAATACCAATATATTCTTCAATAGAAATATTACCATATAATTTTAAAGCTTGAATTACTTCTGCCTCGTATATTGTACCTACATATTCCATATCACTATTAAGAACTGAAAAAATATTATATTTATTTTTATCAACAATACTTAATAATTTTAATAAATCCCAACTATAGCTTACTGATAATTGTCTATTTTCCATATATCCTCTATCCAAAAATTTCAATCTTTTTTTTACTATATCACTCATGATTACGTATACAATCCTCTCCCTTTCTTTATACGTTGAAAACAAAATAAAAATCGACATAATTAATATGCTAATATTTATTTTATTGAAAACAGCAGTCAAAATAAATATAATAAATACACATATTCCAGAAACAACACTTATTTTTACAGCAATCTTATTTGCTCTTTTGTATATTGTTCTTGTCTGCAAAATATCCCGAGCTATTCTCCCTCCATCTAAAGGAAAGGCTGGTATTAGATTAAAAATACCCAAAGCAAAATTTGATAAATATATATCTTTAATAATTTGCCAATCTACTAAAAAAAATTTTGATACCCCCCAAAAAAACACTCCACATAAAACATTAAAAATTGGTCCTGCAATAGAAATAACAAAATCTTCAAACGGCTCCGCATCATTTAAATCTTTTAAATTTAGTACAGTCCCTATTGGCATAATTTCAATGTAATATCCCTTAAAATGAAATTTTTTAGCAATAACATTATGTACTAGTTCATGCAAAAATACAAATATAAGAGATATTAGTATATTTCCCTTTAACCCAATTAGAATTAAAAGTATCACATACAAAAAGAATAATTTACTTATCTTGACCACATAAAAACCCCCGATGCCTTACTACTTCAGTTTAAGCAACTTGTTAGGTTTCTTTTTTGTCCCATATAGAAAATTTCAAACTTCATTGTAGTTTTTTCTCCTTGCTCCCCTGCAACTCCTAATTCAGTACCCGTTTTAACCTCATTGCCTTCCTTTACATAAATATTTTTTAAATTTGAATACTTAGTTTCTATTCCGTATCCATGATCAATAATAACAGTATTCATTTCATTTCCTAAATCATTTATTTCTTTTACTACTCCATTGCTACTAGCTAAAATAGGTTTAGAATTTTCTAAGTTGTATAATAATGAATCATTTTCTTTGTCAAGTTCAGCCTCCGAATCTAAAGGTTGTTTGAATTTTTCATCTATTCTTTCTTTAATAGTTTCTTCATTGAATATATTAGAATTAAAAACATCAAGTATTTCTTCAATTTTTTCTGTTAAAACACTTCCATAATCAGTTCTCTTTACACCACTATAGAATTCTTCATAATCAAAATTTTTCCCTACCAATTCTTTTGAATAGTTATAAAAAGCTACTGTTTGGGGTGTGTCAATAGCTCTACAACCAAGAACAATTGCAGCTAGAACTAAAGTTCCTGCAAATTCTTGAATCAACCTCCTTCCAATTTTAGTTCCACTGTGATTTTTATCCTGTTTAATATTTCCATTAGCATTTCCTCTAACTAAATTCCTATAGTAATCTTCATATTCATTATTATAGCTCCTCATAAATTCCCCCTACATGCAATTACTATTATAATTATATTAAAAATAATAATATTTATTACAAATCAATCGGTAATGCACAACTTAAGTTCAATATACAATGCACAATTCACAATGCACAATTGAGGATGATTTTCCTCATTCTTCGGAGAATCTTTAATTATATTTTAAATTCAAAAGCAAAGAATATAATCTTCTTAGTTATAATTCATCTGTACTTGCAGAAACTTTCCACACTTAACAAATTTCATACATCACAAATTCAGATATCAAAAATAAATAGCTACCCTGAATACCCTATATGTTCAAATAATTAAAACCTTCGTGATTTTTTTCACCATTTTCCCACAAAATAATATTCTTCTATATAATTTGTGATTTTTAGCAACAAAAATAAATACCACAAAAAAACAATAGGACAACTTAAATTTCTAGTTATCCTATTGCACTATTTAATGTATTATTCTTCTAATCTTCTATGAATTTAAATATTTTTCAACGAAGGAGAAAATCAACCTTCACTTCACTCTGCACTCTTCACACTATCTTTTAATTGCAAATTGCAATTTGCTAATTGTTAGTTGCTAATTGCTAATTGCTAATTGCTAATTGCTAATTGCTAATTGCTAATTGCTAATTGCTAATTGCTAATTGCTAATTATATTTTATCTTTTGATTGTGCATTGTGCATTGTGTATTGTACATTGCTCTCCTAGTATCGTTTCGTCATTAAAGCTTTAACAAAAACTTCAGCTGAACCAATATTAGTAGCAAGTGGAACGTGATGAACGTCACATATTCTTAATAACGCTGATACGTCTGGTTCATGAGGTTGTGCAGTTAATGGGTCCCTTAAAAAGAATATCATATCCATATTGCCAGTTGCAACTAATGCGCCTATCTGCTGGTCTCCACCTAATGGCCCTGATTTAAATCTATGTATTTCCAGGCCAGTTTCTTCTGTCAAAAGCTTACCTGTTGTCCCTGTTGCAAAAAGTTTATAATTTTCAAATACACTTTTATATCTCACAACAAATTCTATCAATTCTTTTTTTCTACCATCATGTGCAACCAATGCAATATTCAAATTTCAATCCCCCTAAAACACTATTTTTTTCTTTCTCATACCAATATTCAATACTATGGCAACCCCTATGAAATTTGATAAAAGTGAACTTCCTCCATAACTCATAAACGGTAATGTTATTCCTGTAATAGGCATAATTCCTATAGTCATACCTATATTTTGTAAAATCGAAAATATGAAAGTAGAACATACTCCAATAGTAACAACAGCACCAAAAATATCCTTTGAATTCCTAGCAATGCTTATCATCCTGAAAATCAAAAATCCATAGACCAGCAAAAATATCATCGCTCCTACAAATCCCCATTCAAGACACACTGCTGCAAAAATAAAATCAGTAAAAGCTTCTGGAATTGTGCTTACAAGAGATTGGTCTTTATACTCTTGAGACAATATATTAAAAGTCTTTCCATTGTTAATTAAGTCTCCCATATTCTCGCCAATTTCACCATAAATCTGACCCGAACCAATTCCTATTATTGACTGGTTTAGCTGCCATCCAAAGGTCATAGAATATTCATCTGGGTTAAGAAAAGATGTTAATCTTGCTTTCCAATATTCAGGCATAATACCTGAATTCCAGATTACAGCTATAAGAATTACTATTGATAAAAGTCCCCCTATAATCACTCTCATATCAAAGCCAAAAGTGAAAAATATTCCAAGAACTATAAAAAAGCATACCATAGTCATCCCCATATCTGGTTGAATAACTATTAACGCCATAGGTAATACGGCATAAAAAGCTAACTTAAAGAAATTTGCAGGCCTATTTATATCACCTTTCATTTCTTGAAGCAGTGAAGCAATCATAAGTATCATACCAAGCTTTGCAAACTCTGATGGTTGAATAGCCCTACTCCCAAGTGATATCCATGCTTGTGCCCCTTTTTTCTCAGTACCAATCAAGAAATCATTAAGAAACAATAGAATTATTCCTGCCCAATAAATAAAAGGGGCAAAATTCATAAAACGACTATAATCTATAAGTAACACGCAATACACTACAGCTAAAGAGAGTAACAACCATATAAATTGCAGTTCTGCGTAATGATTACTTGAGGCAATCCCAATATTAATACATCCAAAACAAACAATAATTATCGAAGTGATAATTAATCCATAATCTAATTCTTTAAGTAATTTTTTATTAATCGTAAGCTTCTCTAGCACATATATCCCTCCATACAAAATAGATTATACCATATAAAAAGGGATTAAAATATTAACTTTTTTATAATTTATAGTTATCTCATAATTTCATATTTTTTATTGGAATATTAGCAATTAAAGCAGGATATGAACCTTCAATTTCATCTATACTAGTTAAGCTTACTTCCACTTCACTGTCGTCTATTTCCACATATTTCTCTATAACTTTAAGTATATCTGTTTTCATCATTTCAATTAAAGCCGGGGAAATTTTTGCCCTATCATGTATTAAAATAAGTTTTAATCTATCTTTTGCTAAATCTTTGGATGACCTAGTATTGAACACCTTTAATAAATCCATATTCTCCTCCTATTTTACTTTAAATATTTTTTTAATTGTTGCTGAAAATGAAGAACCATTAGTTTCAAGAGATAAGTATGGTACTTCCTCTCCTAAAATCCTTCTCGCTATGTTATTGAACGCTTTACCTGAAATAGCTTTGGCATTTAAAACAACCGGTTCCCCTTTGTTAGTAGCTACAGTTATTTCTTCATCAGCAGGAACAATTCCAATTAATTTAATAGCTAAACTATCTATTATATCAGTCACATCTAGCATATCGCCTCTTTTAACCATCTTATAATCTAATCTATTAACTATAAGTTGATGATCCTCAATTCCTTTTGAATCAAGTTTTCCAATAACTCTATCGGCATCTCTAACAGATGTCACTTCAGGATTTACAACAATCAAAGCTCTATCTGCAGCAGCTACTGAACTTTCAAAACCTTGTTCTATTCCAGCAGGGCAATCAATTATTACATAATCAAAATCATTTTTAAGCTCTTTTACTATATTAGCCATTTTATCAACTGCAACATCCGTTTTATCTCTCGTTTGTGCTGTAGGTAAAAGAAAAAGTTCTTTAATTCTTTTATCCTTAATTAAAGCTTGATTTAATCTACATCTTCCTTCAATAACATCTACAAGAGTAAAAACTATTCTATTTTCTAGGCCCATTAATACATCTAGATTTCTAAGACCAGTATCACCATCTATTACTACAACCTTTTTCCCTAAATTCGCTAGTGCAGTTCCAATATTAGCTGCTGTTGTTGTTTTTCCAACTCCACCTTTTCCTGATGTTACTACTATAGCTTGACTCATTACTATACCTCCATTATATAAATTTATTTATCGAATATGGTTCAACTACAATTGATGATCCTTTTATTTTTGCGATTTCTGGGTAATCAGGCTTTTCACCTTCTGGTGCCCTTGTCATAATATTTGCAATTTGTAACAAAGCTGGTTGCAGTCTAAAAGAAGTTATAACAGCTTTCTTATTACCTGTATATCCTGCGTGAACATTACCTCTAATTGACCCAAAAACCATAATATTTCCACCTGCATATATCTCTGACCCTGGATTAACATCTCCAATTATAACAACATTTCCTGAATATTCTACAACCTGTCCACTTCTTACAGTTTTTCTTATAAATTTTGTTCTACCCTCATAAACACCCGTAAAAACTTTTTTAGTATCTTCCTCTGTATTTTCAAACACACATTCTTTAATGAAAAATTCATCAAATAGCATACTTTTTATTTTTGCTACTCCTTTTTCATTTATTTGAGCTAGTTGTGTTTCAATCACAATAGAAGCTCCTTTATAAAATTTATTACTTTTATCTAATCTATCCCCTAACATTTGTAGAGCATGGTCAAAGTCTTTAAACTTATTTATATTAATAATAATTTTAATTCCCTCTTTATTTCCTTTAATAATTAGTCCATCATCTTTCATAGCATACCCCCATAGTTATCTAATTTATATATTTCAACAATTTTAAATAAAATCCTTCAAAATAATTAAATTTTTTTAAGGAAATATTAAACAAGGGATTACTTCAATGCATAATCCACAATGTACAATGCACAATTTTTGATGAGTTTCTTCCCTTTAGTCAGAAATTCTTTAATTTAACTAAATAATTTATTAGCCTAATAAACCTTTTAAAATTAAGATACTCTATATCTTAATTTACTTAGTACTTTAAGATATAGAGTCTTATTTTTGATATTCTTAGCTATTTATATATTTTTAACGTTCTCGGTTTTTTTACAAACCAACTAGTCATGTTGTTATTGTAAAACATTTGTGTGTAAAATACTATCTTCTTAATCATTTTGTTCAGCATCTTCTTCTATTTGATCAGTAACAGCAGTTTCGAGTTGCTCCGTACTTTCTAAACTAGTATTACCACCATCTACATTGATTGTATTTTGCGGAACATAATTTGGATAATTAGTTTTCAATTCTTCCTTAAAGTATTCTTCATAAACTGCTCTAGCTACTCCAGCTACTTCTCCTCCGTGACCACCATCGAAGACAGCAACACAAATGGCAATTTCAGGGTTATCATATGGAGCAAAACCCATATAAACACCATATGCTGTTCTACCAATTTTCTCTTGATAAGTTGCAAATGTAGCAGATCCTGTTTTACCTGCTGAAGTAATAGGGAATCCTTCAAAGGCACTATATGCTGTACCAGAAGTATTATCAATAACAAGTTTCATCCCAGCTTTTACTGTATTTAATGTTGAGTCGCTTATATCAATAGTATTAATCACTTCTGGGGTATAGTCTTTTACAATATTTCCATCAGAGTCAATTATTTTATCTACTATATTAGCACTATATCTAGTTCCTCCATTGGCAAGAGTTGCTGTATACATTGCTATTTGAAGAGGGGTAAATTGGTTTATACCTTGACCAATAGACGCACTTATTAAATTTACTTTTCCACTGAAAATTTGTGACCTAGAACTACTTATACTCTTAGCCATTGCATCTATAATACTAACAATTTCATCTTCAATTTCTTCATCTTCATAGTTATTTTTTAATTCATCATCAGCATCAAGTAAATTCATTAACATCTCTCCTACTTGAGTACTGAATACTTTCTCTCTTTCTTTATATTCATCAAACTCTAATTGCATTGTTTCAATTAAATAATCTTCTATATCTTCTTTTATTTCAATAACTTCATCACTATCATCTAAGTTTACATTCAAATCTATAGGATTATAATATGGTACCCCTTTTATTTTATCCTTTACACTAGGTGCATCATTTGTTCCTGTAATTAAGTAATAATTATATAAAGAATCCATATATAAAGCAGTCTGAATTCTTTTATTGCTTTCGTAATTATATACCTGCCCAAATTTTTCAGAAATTTCAATACCTGTATAAGGATCTTCTGTTTGTGGCACTCCTAGCCCAAATTGCCATGCATAATTTGCTATTGAATCAAACCCACTATTCAGTACATCTTCATTACTAGCTTTTTCATATAATCGGCTTCCCATCTCATAAAAATAATGGTTATTAGATTTCATTAAAGCAGTCATAATATTAAATGATTGTCCTGGATGCAAACTACCAAGTTTTGTATCTCCTACTTCATAATATCCAGGATCATATATTTTTTCAGTGGAATTAACAACGCCTTCTTCTAGTGCAGCTACAGCCATCAGCGGTTTAAAGGTAGACCCTGGAGGTATCAAACTCTTTGTTGCATAATTAAACAGAGGCTTTGCATGTATATCATACCTGTCTTCCCTTATTGTAGTATTATTTTCAATACTATCATCTAATGGAAATAATTTATCTACTATTTCAGAAACTTCTAATCCTTCAAACGTTGCCCTTGCATCACTACTTCTAGCTAATAACTCTGTTACATATTCTTCTCCAAAGATGCTTAAATCTGGTGAAAAGTATTCTTGTTGAAGTTCTGCTGTAAGATCACCTACTTGTGAGAATACATTAGGGTCATATCCTGGCCTACTTACTAAAGCAAGAATTTCTCCCGTGTTAACATCAATTACTACAGCAGCTCCTCTTGTTGCATTAGTAGTATCAACATCTCCATGTAACTTTTCCTCTTGCTGACTAATCATTACTTCATCAAGTGCTTTTTCAGCAACAGCCTGAAGATCAGAATCAATGGTAAGCTGAACATTATCGCCAGGTTGTGATTGTTTAGTTAATTTTTCTGAAACAGTAACTCCTTGCTTGTTAACTTCAGCAATAGTCCAACTTTTGTCACCTTTTAAATACTGTTCAAAAGCGCCTTCTATACCAGACACACCTACATAATCAGTATTTGCATTATAGCCTTTTTCTTCATATTTATCTTTCTGTTCGGGATTAATTTTAGATAGATACCCTAGAACTGCAGAACCCAGTTCGTTGTTTGGATAACTTCTATATAATTCAATCGATACATTAATACCAGGTATTGTAGTAATAATTTCAGTATCTATACCTGTTTCATCTGAATTATCAACTGGCAAACCTTTTTGACTTATATTTAGAGCTGTTGTTTTCTTTATATTTTTAGCAATAGTTATATCTGAATTTGCCGACAGTGCTGCTATCCATAACTTATCTTTTATTAATACATATTTGCGAATTTCATCATTACTTAGAGAATCCAAATCCAAATCACTTTTTGAATCAATCTTATATAATTCTATTAAATACTGAAATGTATCTTCAGGAGTAATTTTCAAAAGCTCCTCATCGACAATAGTTTCTTCATCTTCTGTTAATTCACCAATGTCTTTGTTATAGATTTCTTTGGCAACTTTCGAATCCATACCCCTGTCTTTTTTAAATCTCAACTCCCTATATCTTATAGAATCAGCATTTGTTGTTCCAAAATCAAAGTAAAACCCAGTCTCTGCATTAGCTTCCTGCTGATTAGCCGAATTTACTTTTAACTCAAAATCATCATCTAAAGTTTCGCCATATTCTTCTAAAGTTTTAAAAACCAAATCCATAATGGAATAAAAGTTATTGCTACTATCTTTTGTTTCTCTGTAAATCAAAGAATAACTAGCCTTATCTTCTGCTAAGATTTCTCCATTTCTATCTAAAACATCTCCTCTAGCAGCTGTTTCAACAATTTCAGTTATACTCCTATTTTCAGCAATATCTTTATATTCTTCACCTTTAACTATTTGAATATATCCAACTCTTACTATAATGAGCACAAAAATAACTACCACTATTACAGTATAAGCTAAAAATCTTCTAGCTAAATTATTTTTATTTTTATTCTTATTTTTCATACCTATCCTCTATTCTTAAATTCCCAATTTTCCTTCATATAGTCCTTCTCACTTAAATTATACACAAAAACATATATCACTATTGAAATTAACATATTATACAAACTAAATAATACAATGTTAGAATTAATACTGAAACTATATTTCCCTAGTACGGTTAAAATAAGAGTAACAAAACACACTTTCATAAAAGCTAGAATAAAGTTTACTACTGCTGGTACAATAAAATTATCCTTATAGAACATTTCTCCAATAATAGCAGCTATAAGACACAACAGCATATTAACTAAACAATTAATACCAAAAGTATTAATAAAAAACACATCTTGTAACACACCACTAATAATCCCTATTTGGATAGCATCCCATCTACCATTTTTTATAGAGAAACAGATTGCAAAAACATATATAAAGCTTGGATAGATTTCCTTAATAGCCATAAAAGGGACAAATGAATTGTCCAAAACTAGTAATAAAATTGAAATTAATATTAAAACTATTGTCTTCTTCATACTATCACCCTAATAAGTAACCTCTCTAGTTTCTTTAGGTATTACCACAAGCAACTCTTCAATTGTATTAAAATCAACAATGGGGTCAATTATAGCACTCTTTGATAATTTACCTTTATCCTCTTCTATTTCTAGTACAGTCCCAATTTTTATACCTTTAGGATATATTTCTCCTATTCCAGAAGTGGAAATAGTATCTCCTTCTTTTATCTCGTTTTCTATAGATAAATAGGAAAGTTTTAAATACTTTTCATCATCAAAATCGGTATACCCTCTTACAATACAATCACTTTCTCTAGTATCTTCGATAAGAGCTGCAATTGCTATATTTTCATTTAACACAGTCTGAACTATAGACCAATTTTTACCAACAGAAATAATTCTACCTACTAATCCTGACGAATTAATAACAACCATACCTGCATAAAGATCATCTTCGCTACCCCTATTTATAACAAATCCATCATAAATATTTTGTCCGGTTTTTCCTACAATTTCACAACCTACGTAATCATATTCAGACATTGTATCTTTAATATTTAATAATCCTGTTAATCTATCATTTTCAGCCTGTAGCGAATCATAGTTTGCTATTTTATTCTGCAATTCTATATTTTCTTCTTTTAGGTTTTTGTTTTCTTCTTTTACCTCATTCAAATTGGTAATAATCGAGATATTTCCTATGATATTATCATTAATTTTATATAATCCTGATTGTATTGGATTAATTATTGTTCCTAAAAAACTTTCTAGAAAATTCTTATTAGTACTATTATTGCTATACCCAATTATTCCCAAAAATGCAACTGACAGCACTAAAATAGTAACTGTCAGCTTATTAATTGTCTTTTTCCTTCTCATTCTTATCTCTTCTTCCCTAATTTGTTAATGTTATCAAGGGCTTTGCCTGCTCCAAAAGCAACACAATCAAGAGGTGAATCAGCTATATTTACTGGCATATGTGTTTCTTTATTTATAAGCCTATCAAGCCCTCTTAGTAATGCTCCCCCACCAGTGAGCATAATACCTTTATCCATAATATCTGCAGCTAGCTCTGGAGGCGTTTTTTCTAAACTAGTCTTGATAGCTTCTATTATAGCTTCTATTGGTTCACTCAAAGCATCTCTTATTTCTCTCTCTGAGATTTCAACGATTTTTGGAAGACCAGTTATTAAATCTCTTCCTCTTATTTCCATATATTCTTTTCTCAAAGATTCATTTTCATCATCAAGTGCTACTTCTTCATGAGCAACTTCAAAAGCAGAACCAATAGTGATTTTGATTGATTCAGCAGTTCTTTCTCCTATCATCAAACTATATTGTTTTTTGATATAAGATATTATTGCTGTATCCAAATCATCTCCTGCTGTTCTAAGTGATCTGCTTGTTACAATGCCTCCAAGAGAAATAACAGCAACTTCAGTAGTTCCTCCACCAATATCTACAACCATACTACCTGTAGGTTCTTGAACAGGAAGTCCTGCACCAACAGCTGCAGCCATAGGTTCTTCCATAAGATGAACTTCTCTAGCGCCAGCTCTTTTTGTAGCTTCTTCAATAGCTCTTCTCTCTACAGCTGTTACACCTGAAGGAAAACATACCACTATTCTAGGACTAGCAAAATTAGTTTTATTAATTGCTTTTCTTATAAAATGTCTAAGCATTACCTCTGTAACATCAAAATCCGCAATTACTCCATCCCTAAGAGGTCTTATAGCAACTATATTACCCGGTGTTCTTCCTATCATTTGTTTTGCATCGTCCCCTACTGCAAGGACTTTATTTGTAGTTTTATTAATTGCAACAACAGAAGGTTCTCTAATAACAATTCCTTTACCTTTCAAGTATACTAATGTATTTGCAGTACCTAAATCTATTCCCATGTCTTTTGACATTCCAAATATAGCCATTTATATTCTCCTTTCAATTCCTTTACAGAATACCACGTTCTTTTAAACTTACGTATTTCCCATCACCAATAATCAAATGGTCTAATAAATCTATTCCTAAAATTTTGCTACTTTTATCTAATCGATATGTAACGTCAATATCTTCTTTACTAGGAGTTGGATCTCCTGAAGGGTGATTATGGCATACAATAATAGAAGCACTTAATCTTTTGATAGCTTCAGAAAAAACTTCTCTTGGATGAACAATTGATGAATTCAAACTCCCAACTGATACGTCTTTAACTGAGATGACAATATTTTTTGTATTAAGCATAACAACTTTCAAATGCTCTTCCTTTAAGTATCTCATATCCTCCATCAGCATATTTGCTGCATCAGAAGGCGAATTAATTTTATATTCATCTCCTGACCTAAATGTTCCAAACCTTTTTGTAAGTTCTTGCAAAGCCAAAAGTTGCGATGCTTTAGCATTACCCACTCCCTTTATTTCCATTAATTCTTCTGGAGATAAATCAAATAATCCACTTATGCCTCCGGCCTCAATAAGAATCCTATTACATAGACTAATTACGCCTTCATTTTTAAGTCCAGTTCGTAAAACAATTGCTAAAAGTTCACTGTTCGATAATATGGAAGCTCCATACTTAAACAACTTCTCTCTTGGTCTTTCACTTTGAGGTAAATCTTTTATAGAGATAGAATCTTGCATAAAATCCCTTCTTTCTATAGATTTACCCCCATCCCTATAAGCATAGATTTGAGTCTATTTATTGGTAACCCCACAACATTATAATAACATCCATCAATTTTTTCAACAAAAACTCCACCTAAACCTTGAATAGCATACGATCCTGCTTTACCAAAACCTTCACCAGAATCTATGTACTTAGTTATATCTTCATCTGTAAGTTCTGAAAATTTAACATTTGTTATTACATAATCGTTCATTAATTTATTAGTCTTACTATTAATTAGGGTTATCCCTGTACAAACTTGATGAGTTTTCCCACTTAATTTTCTAAGCATTTTATAAGCATCTTGTTTATCTTTAGGTTTACATAAAATATCTCCATCTAAAAACACAAGAGTATCACTAGCAATAATAATACTTTCATCATTAATATTTTGCAAAACATGATATGCTTTCCCAGTTGCTAATTTACCGGCATACTCTCCAATATCACTCTGGAATTCTATTGAATTTTCGTCAAACCCACTTTTTATTATTTCAAAGTTAGTAATAAGTCTTTCCAAAAGTTCTTTTCTTCTAGGTGATTCTGAAGCTAATATTATTCGCAAAATACCACTCCTAAATGTCTCATTATTTTAATTATAAACATATTTAACTTTTATATTCAAATATATTTAATATATTACAGACACTATTTGATTTTGGCTAAAAAACTTCACTTTAGCTAATCATAATTATTTTAATTCTGATTTCTAGTATAGTTTAACATTTTATATTTCTATTAACAAGTAGGTGAGAAATATTTCTCAAAAAATTAATAAAAAAGCGACGTTGTCGCTTTTTTTTACATAATTACTTGAATTTCCTTAAAAATTCGTACAGCTCTGTTTTATACTCTTTTAGATATTCTTCCTTAATAGGATTCGGTAATTCTTCGGTAAATTTAATTATCTCAAGCAAATTAGGATCTGTAATCTCATTATTACTTAATTCAACAATCCAGCTCTTTATCGAATCTGTTTTAATCTCTTCTACTTTATTGTTTTCTAATTCCTTAAGAATTTCATAATGAGCATTTAATACCTTTACAATGTCCTCATTCTGATTATCTCCTATATCTATAGAAATAGTATTCCTAGCATATTCAACATTTGCTGCTTCTAACTTTACTTTTATTTGATTTAGTTCTTCTTCTTTATAAATTCCAAGAACCACTTTAAAAATATTTTCGTCTTCAATAATAATACAATCACCAAAACCATTTAATTCATTTGAAAGAGAAATAGCATTACTTTCATCTTGAAAAGCTCCACATTGGAGAAAATAAAAAATATTATTATCGGTACTTTCTACTACTCCACTATTTTTATTTGCATCACTTGTACTAGTGTCACTTTCATCAATTGATTCAATTACTATCCCTTCTGAATCCGTACTTTTATCATTTTCACCTTCTTGTATTTCTGTACCTTCATGAGAATTATTTATTTCTTCAAACTTGTCTTTAATAAAAACATTAGATATTAACGTCCCAACTAGAATGGAAATAATTACTACACCTGCAATTATAGTAATAAAATAAATTCCATTAGATTTCTCCTTTTTTAAATTATATCTTGTGTATTTCATTTCTTCACCCCCGTATAGAATCACTTATTAAAAATATATTAGGAGAAAAAATAAATATGCAAAAAAAAGCAGCAAAGCTGCTTCGCTATGAAACCTTAGGTTTCCTTCGACGGTGCTAACGCGCCTGAGCACCGTCCTGAAAGAAGTGGGGAATAATTCCCCTGCACTCCTTACTTTTTTATCCCATAGTAAAAAAACTTTACTATGGGATAAAAAAATAGACCTATTTAACTAGGTCTAGCTTGGACAGAAATGTCAGCTTATTTGTTTTAAATTATTCTTCTTCCACCACAGAATCTTGAATTATAGTAGGATTCATTTAAACTACTTATCTTAACTTGATAAGAACCGGAAGATGCATGTATGAAATTGCTATTCCCAATATATATCCCTACATGTGAATAACTTCCTGTAGTATTGAAGAAAACTAAATCACCAATTTGCAATTCACTTCTTGAAACTGCTGTTCCTTTTTGCCATTGATAACCTGTGTAATGTGGTAAATAATAACCAAACTGTCTATAAACATACATAGTAAAACCAGAACAATCAAAAGAACTTGGTCCTTCTGCCCCCCATACATATGGACGTCCGAGAAATTGGTAAGCGTATTCAACTATGCTTAAGCCTACTGTTTTCCCTCTAGACATTTTCAATTTCTCAGCCTGCGATTCAGGCACTGTTATTACTCTTCCACTGCTTAATGTAGATGAAAGTTGTGTAGTGTTAAAAGATGATTTTTTCACAACATCAGCTTTAGCAGTTTCAGAACCAAAACAAATAAACAAACCTAAAAATCCAATAAAAATGAAAGTAAAAAATACTGATTTCGAAATTGACTTTTTCATTTTTATCCTCCCTGAGCTTTTGAAGTAGCTTCACACAAACATTTTGTGAATTTACCTCTCATCAATTGTGTTTAACAATAAAAGCCTTTATACTAGCTTTATATATATCTATTCCAACATTCACCTAAAAATGATTATATTATAAAATGTACCTTTTTGTCAAATTCTAAATATTTTTGAATTGTATTAAGCATTTTTATCAATTCCCTTGTGTAAATAGATGAAATTTTTACATTTTATTGTCGCTATTTTGTGGTAATTATATGAATAATAATTTCTCTCGTTAAAATATTTTATGTAAAATTTATCATCACATCTTAATCTTATGAATATTTTTTCTACATCATATTTTTTTAAAAATAATACGATAAACCTATCTATTAATTCAACCTCATATGAAATGCCTATAATTTTCTTATCAAATCCAAAAAAATTTATCCACAATTCATTAGGATTTTTAAATTCTAAATTACCACTAAAAAACCCTATGATTTCAGATTTATCTTCTACAAAAATCATTAATTCGCATTCACTTAAATAATACTGTGCTATAAATTCTTGTATTTGTTTCTCATTTCTAAATACCGATTTATCACCTATATCATTACTAATCACCCAATTCAGCACTCTTTTTATATTATTTTCATCAATGCTTTGATACATAATATTTTCACTAAATATTTTTACATCAAACATAATATAACCTCTCTTTAATAACAATTTCGTCAACAATGTTCCATTTCCTTTTTAATAGAAGCAAAAAACTCTCAAGTCTTTTGACTTAAGAGTTTTTGCTTTAATCATCATAATACATAAGTGTCAATCTTATTATTCTCCTTACAATTTTTCTTGCTGCATCATAAGGCACACCGTACATTGCTAAGTACCTAAATATACCCGGATTATAAGTTTCTATTTTTCTTAATATTCTTCTTACATCTCTATTATAATAATCTTTATTATAATAATCTTTATTATTGTAATCATAATCTTTATCTTTTTTATTTTTCTTCTTTTGTCTATTAAAATTCCTATTGTATTCTTCTGTATCTTCTAAATCTAAATTGCCATTTTTAACTTCTTCAAAGCCACTTTCATCTAAAAACTCCATAGGAGTAGGAAAAAACACTGGCATTGTAGGCATTGGTAACATTTCATAATCATCAAATTCATCTCTATACCCGTTCATTGAGTACCTCCATAAAAATAATCACATTAATAATCTATGCTTAATAGTTATATTTGAATACTGTTTTTTTATTATAATAAATATAAATTTAAAATATGGACAAAATATAATTGAACCCAAAACCAAATTCTAATGCACAATGCACAATGCACAATGCACAATGCACAATTATGGATGATTTTCTTCCCTTTGGTCAGAAAATCTTTAATTAATTAAGAACATTAGAAAGGAGTTTTAATAATGGAATGGAAAAAAGGTAATATTACTTTTGATGATGGAAGTTGTTATCCAGGTGAGATATTATTATCAGATGAGGGTGAGATATGGAATACTCGAATTTACAAAGATAACCATGTAGTTGAGGAAATTGATGCAGATAAATTTGCAGACACATTAGGTAAATCTGTTGCTGAAGTATATCCTTATACATGTGAAATAAAAGAATAGTTTTTTTAAAAATCCAATGTTCAATTTGCAATTGAATGAAGATTCTCGTCTAATGACGAGAATCTTTAAATTAATAAAAGAGATTTTTTAGCTTCGCTAAAAAATCTCTTTTATTAATTGTGCATTGTGCATTGTGCATTTAAGATTAAATCATTTTATCAATAAAACTCTTAATCCTCGGATGTTCTGGATTTTCAAAAATTCTATAAGGAGCCCCATCCTCTAAAATTCTTCCTTCATCCATAAAAATAATTCTATCCGATACCTCTCTCGCAAAACTCATTTCATGAGTTACTATCACCATAGTCATATCTTCCTTAACCAGTTCTTTTATAACCTTTAAAACTTCCCCTACTAGTTCAGGATCTAATGCTGATGTAGGTTCGTCAAAAAGCATAATGTCTGGTTTCATAGCAAGTGCTCTTGCAATAGCAACTCTTTGTTTCTGTCCACCTGATATTTGAGATGGATAACTATTTTTTTTATCTAAAAGTCCCACTTTTTCTAATAATTCTTCTGCTTCTTTTTCTATATTTTCTTTGCTGATTTTATCTACTGTAATAGGCGATACTGTAATATTTTCTAATACAGTTTTATGAGGAAATAAATTAAACCCTTGAAACACCATACCAATTTTCTTGCATCTTTCTCGTATTTCTTTCTCAGTAATAGAATTTTTTCCTTTTGTATCAAAACTAGCTATCAAGTTACCTTCTATTTCAATTACTCCATCATCAACCTCTTCTAAGTTATTTAAACACCTTAAAAAAGTACTTTTCCCTGAACCTGACGGACCTATTATTGATATTACTTCACCTTTGCTAATTTCAAAATCGATGTCTTTCAATACATGAAGTTTACCAAAATTTTTATTCAATTTCATTGTTTTAATTACATTCATAAAATAAAACTCCTATTCATATACTGAATACTTAGATTCAATCTTTTTAAATATTTTTACAATCAAGAAAGTGAATATCAAATAAATAATAGCCGCTATAACGAAAGGTAGTATATTAAAATCTCTTGTAAGCACTTCTTTGGCACCTCTTAGTATATCACCCATTCCAATTGCAGCTACTAGAGCTGTGTCTTTCACAAGAGTAATAGCCTCATTAGATGTAGGTGGTATAACACGTTTTATCGCCTGTGGTAAAATTATTTTTCTCATAGTCTGTTTCGAATCCATACCTAAGGCTTTAGCTGCTTCATATTGTCCCTTATCTATTGATTGGATACCTGCCCTAAATATTTCAGTAAAATAAGCCCCATAATTAATAATAAAAGTTAGTGACGCTGCCGAAAACTGTCCTATTCTTATTCCTATAACAGGTAATCCATAATAAACAAAGAATAGTTGTAACAACAGTGGCGTACCTCTTATTATACTTGTATACCCCTCTAATAAAACTTTTACATATTTTAATTTTGATGTTTTACCAATAGCCCCAAGCATCCCCACCGGAATTGAAAATAACATAGTAATAATATAAAGTTTTACTGTAATTTTACTTCCCTCTAATATAAATAAAGTTATATTTATAAGATAATCCACTTTTTATCCTCCTGCTATTTCACAATGTCCTCGCCAAACCACTTTATAGAGATTTCAGCTGATGTTCCGTCTTCTTTTAGTTCTTCAAGTATTTTATTCACTTCTTCTACTAATTCAACTTCGCCTTTTCTAAAACCAACACCATATTCTTCTGCACCAAAGTTTTCTTCTGCAACTTTATACTCACCTGGTTTTTTAGAAATATAATATCTTCCAACAACCTCATCTATAACAACAGCATCTGTTCTACCAGCTTTTAAATCTAATAGAGCTTCTGGGTAAGTTGCATATTTTCTTAACTCTTTAAGAGATGAAGCAGTATCTTCATCTGCAGTTACTGCATCTTGTCCACTACTACTCAACTGAACTCCTACAATCTTATCTTTTAAATCCGCTTTTGTATTTATATCAGAATCTTCATTTACAATAATTATTTGACTATTCGCTAAATATGGGTTTGTAAACTCAACTTTTTCTTTTCTTTCCTCAGTAATAGTAAGTCCGTTCCATATCAAATCAATATCCTTATTATTTAAACTTAATACTTTTGCATCCCAATCAATTGGTTGAAGTTCTAATTCAACACCTAACTTTTCTGCAACTTCTTTAGCTAAATCAATATCAAATCCTACAATTTCTCCACTTTCATCTCTAAATCCCATTGGTGGAAAGCTATCGTCTAACCCTAGAACTATAGTCCCCTTGTCTTGAATATACTTAAGAGAGTTATCTCCCTCTGCAACTTCATTATTTCCACATCCAGCAAAAACACCTGCAATTATCATAACTCCTGCTAAAACTAATCCTAATCTTTTTTTCATAATATTTTCCCCCTTAATTTTCTTTACTTTAAGTATTATACTTTAGCACGTTAAATTTGTAAAGTACTATGGACAAAAAA
This sequence comes from Clostridium sp. DL1XJH146, assembly GCF_054819755.1. Lineage (NCBI taxonomy): Bacteria > Bacillati > Bacillota > Clostridia > Eubacteriales > Clostridiaceae > Clostridium > Clostridium sp. DL1XJH146. Next base: position 926 of record NZ_JBTVVN010000038.1, on the reverse strand, counting down.
CAATTTACTCATTACATGGTTAAACACCAAAAGTAATTTGAATTAAAAACAACCACAATATCTGACGCTATATATTGTGGTTGAATCTCAACTAAATTACTTTTTTGCCATATCCATTATATTATTTTTGAAAAACTATTAAAAGATATTATAAAATGATAATTTCTTAATTACACACCGTAAAATACATGGTATTTCTCTAAATACCTATTCTCCCTCAATACTATTAATTATAGCAGGTATACCACCTATATCCAAATTATCAACAATAATCATGAGCTGATTGTTTAATAATTGAGGAATATTAGTATACATCTCTTCTTTAAGCGAATCTAATGTAATAGAACTATTCTTATTCACTGTCACATGGAGTTTATTAATTTTACTAATTTCTTTTTCAGCACATATTTCTTCTAAAGAATCAATGATTTTTTGAAATAATAAGTCATTCATTTTTTTGCCTCCTATTTTTTCCTAACCTAAGTTTTCATGTAATACCCTTTTCTTAAAAATTGACATTATTAACAACCTTTAATTTTACATAAAAAATATGTCCTTAAATCAATATGCAACTTGCACATTTTTAAACATACTAATTTTAAAATTATATGTTTTATATATATTGAATATTACAAATTGATAAAATATTAATAATGTTTTTTATATAAATGTATAATAAAAATACAAATTTAATTATACTATATTATTATATTCTACCAAAATCAGTAAAATCCTTGTTAAATTTTTATTTTTTATGGAATATTAGGCTAATTCCTAAAAAAATCAACAAAATTAATTTTCCATAACACTTAATACTTTATTGAAAAGAAATATAATTTTTTGAATAAAAAAAAGGGGCTGTCTCAGAATAGAAAACTGAGATAGCCTCAGTTTTTTATTTTTTTAATGAAAAAACGAGCCACAAA
>NZ_JBTVVN010000037.1:0-32375 GCF_054819755.1 Clostridium sp. DL1XJH146 | reverse complement strand
TTGAAGTCATTGAAGTCATTGAAGTCATTGAAGTCATTGAAGTCATTGAAGTCATTGAAGTCATTGAAGTCATTGAATTCATTGAATTCATTGAAGTCATTGAAGTCATTAAAATTAGTTAAAGATTTTCTGAGGAACGAAGAAAATCATCATTAATTGTGCATTGTAAATTGTGCATTGTACATTGAACTAAAAAGAGGTGTTGTATGGAAAATAAATGGGGTACAAAAAGATACCATTCGCTTAATTATTTTTTGAGAGATAAATTTGGTACTAAAGTATATAAAATTTCACTAGATGGGGGATTTTCTTGTCCGAATAGAGATGGAACAATAAGTAGTGGAGGTTGTATTTTTTGTAGTGAAAGAGGTTCGGGGGATTATGCAGGAGATAGAAGATTATCTATCACAGAGCAATTTAATGATATAAAAGAGAAAATGCAAAAGAAATGGAAAGAGGGAAAGTATATTGCGTATTTTCAAGCGTATACTAACACTTATGCACCTGTTGATATATTGAGAAAAAAATATGAAGAAGCAATAGAACAAGAAGGTGTTATTGCACTCGCTATAGCTACTAGGGCTGATTGTTTAAGTCAAGAAGTTTTAGATTTATTGAAGGAGTTTGGAGAAAGAGTTTATGTATGGGTAGAATTAGGATTACAAACTTCAAACGAAGAGACTGCTTTAGTTATAAATAGAGGATATAAGCTTCAAGTTTTTGAAGATGCCGTTGAAAATTTAAGAGAGAGAAATATAGATGTTATAGTTCATACCATTTATGGACTTCCTGGTGAAACGGACGATGATATGTTAAATACTATAAAGTATCTAGCGAATAAGGACATTCAAGGTATAAAAATGCACTTGCTCCATTTAATGAGAGACACTCCTCTTGTAAACTTTTATAGTGAAAAAGGGTTGGATTTTTTGACTATGGAAAGATACGTAGATTTAATTTGTAAATCTATAACCTTGTTACCAGCTAACGTAGTAATTCATAGATTAACAGGAGATTCTCCGAGGGATATGTTGATAGAACCTATGTGGAGTTTGAAAAAATGGGAAGTTTTGAATGCAATTGATAGAAAATTAGAAAATGATGACTTATATCAAGGTTTGTATTATCTCACAAATTAGTTTTTTTAACTTTGTAAATATTGCGAATAGATTAAAAGCGCTATAAGATGTAAAATAATATTATAGTTAATCGATAACATAATTTTAGGAGGAGTTAAAATGGCAGGTTTGAAGTTAAAAAATATTTACAAAGTTTATGCAGGTAATGTTACAGCGGTAAAGGATTTTAATCTTGATATAGAAGATAAAGAGTTTATAGTTTTTGTTGGACCATCAGGATGTGGTAAATCAACAACTTTGAGAATGATTGCAGGTCTTGAAGAAATAACTAAAGGTGAACTTTATATAGGAGATAAGGTAGTAAATGATGTTGCTCCTAAAGACAGAGATATAGCGATGGTATTCCAAAATTATGCATTGTATCCACATATGACAGTTTATGATAATATGGCATTTGGTTTGAAATTAAGAAAAACACCAAAAGATCAAATTGACAAGCAAGTAAAAGAAGCAGCTAGAATTCTTGACATAGAACAATTATTAGATAGAAAGCCTAAAGCTTTATCAGGTGGACAAAGACAAAGGGTAGCTATGGGTAGAGCTATAGTAAGAAGTCCTAAAGTATTCTTGATGGATGAACCTTTATCAAACCTTGATGCTAAGTTAAGAGTTCAAATGAGAACAGAAATAGCTAAATTACATACACGTTTGCAAACAACATTTATATATGTAACTCATGACCAAACAGAAGCTATGACATTGGGTACAAAAATAGTAGTTATGAAAGATGGATTAATTCAACAAGTAGATACACCACAACAAGTATATGATCACCCAGCTAATGTTTTTGTTGCAGGATTTATAGGAAGTCCACAAATGAATTTCTGTGAAGCTAAATTAGTTGAAAAAGATAATAAAGTTTTTGCTCAATTTGGAGAAGTTGAAATAGCTATATCAGAGGAAAAAGTTGATGCTTTGAAAAAAGCTAATCTTCTTGGAAAAGAAGTAATTATGGGAATAAGACCAGAAAATATGGATGATAATGAAGAGTTTATCGAAAGACATCCTAATACTATTGTAGATGCTCAGGTTGAAGTAACAGAATTAATGGGTGCAGAGACTTATATATATGCTACAATAGAAGGCAATGCATTTACTGTAAGAGTAAATGGTTCATCACAAGCTAAAGCTGGAGATGTTATTAAGGTTGCTTTTGATGAAACAAAATTACATTTCTTTGATAAAGAAACTGAAAAAACTATCGTTTAGGAGGAATTTTAATGCAAGAGTTTAAGAATTTTCTTAGAAATTTAAGCTTTAATACAGGTGTACCATTTAATTTAATTGATGAAAAAGGGACAATAATATATGACTGTGGCTTGAATTTCAAGGAAGATGAAACTCTTGAGTTTCCATTAGTAACTAATAAATTGAGAGCGAAAGTAATATTGAATGAAGAATTTGAAACCTGTATTAATCTACTGAAGTATGTTATTCAAGAAAATTATAAACAACTTTATGCAGATAGAGAAACTATTCTTAAAAATATTCTTAATGGAGAAAAGGTAGCTCAAGATGATATAGACATATGTATCTCTGGTCTAGATAGTGGTTATAACCTTATATATATCAAAGTAGATGGAAGCCGATATGAAGCTGTAGATGTTATTAATCAATTATATAGTGAGGAAGTATTGGTGGTTTTATATGGAGATAGTATTCTTGTCATTGGTCAATTTGAAGATGTTGAGGAGCATACTAAAAGTATTAAAGATTCAATACTATCAGATTTATATTCAGACTGTTTTGTTAGTTATGGGAAGCAATTTAATTCTGTGAGTGGATTAAAGAAAACATATTCTAATGCAAAAGAATGTTACGAAATTGTTGGAAAATTTAATTTAAAAGAAAATGTTTTTAATTATGATAACATTATATTTGAAAAAATAGTATATAATCTCAATGATTATATAAAGGATATACTTTATATCAAATTTAGAAACAAATTTGATAAATTTGATAATGAAGTTATTAATACTATTGAGATGTTTGTTGACTGTGATCTTAATATAAGTGATACTGCTAAAAAACTGTATATACACAGAAATACTTTGATATATAGACTTGATAAGATAAAAAAAGATACAGGATTTGATATAAGAAATTTTAAAGAGGCATCTGTCTTCATAATTGGATTTCTTATTTGGAAAGAAATAAATTAGAATTCATAAAATGAGAGGCAAACAAATTGTTTGCTTCTTTTTTTATTGAAAATAGGGTACATTTTACTATATAATAGTTATATTCGGCATAATATTAAGTTTAAAGAGGTAGTTACTATGAAAATTACAATAAAAGATGTTGCAAGAGAAGCAAATGTATCGCCTTCTACAGTTTCTAGAGTTATATCCGACAGTTCGCGAATATCTGAAGATACGAAAATAAAAGTTAGAGAAGCAATGAAAAAATTAGGATATTTCCCTAATGCTATAGCTAGAAGTTTGGTGAACAGAATGACGAAGACAATAGGAATAGTAATGCCTAACTCCACAGAAACAGCTCTTCTTAATCCTTTTTATCCAGTAGCTTTGAGTGGTATTTCTTCATTTGCACATGAAGAAGAGTTTTGCTTACTTTTATCTACAGGAGAGACTGAGGAAGAACAGTTAAAATCAATAAAGGAAATTGTTATGAGTGGAAGGGTTGATGGAGTTATAGTAATGTATTCTTCAGTAGATAATAAAATTTTGAATTTTATTAGAGAGTACAATATACCTGTATTGATAATTGGAAAGCCTATGAATGATAAAGGGATTTTATTCGTAGATAATGATAATGTAAAAGCATCTTATGATGTAACACAGGAATTTATAAATAGAGGGCATACTAGGATAGGTTTTATTTCAGGGAAGTTTGAATTTATAGTTTCATTAGATAGATTAGATGGTTACAGGAATGCATTAGTAGATAGCCAAATCGATTTTAATAGAGATTATGTTGTGGCTGTGGACTTTCTTAAAGATGAAGGGTACTTTGCTATGAAAAAGTTATTAAAGCTTAAAAATAAACCTACAGCTGTTGTTGTTACGGATGACTCTATAGCATTTGGAGCAATTGAGGCATTAAAAGAAGAAAAAATTAAAATTCCTGATGAGATTGAAATAATAAGCTTTAATAATGTTCCGTTAAGTAGGTTTATTACTCCTACCCTAAGTTCAGTGGACATAAATGCCTATCAATTAGGATATAGGTCTTGTGAGTTAATTATTGATAAAATTAAGAATGAAGATACGGAAAAAAATAATAATATTATAGTTCCAACTAAAATAATTTATAGAGAAAGTTCTAAATAGTATATATAAAAAACCAAATGCGAATACATTTGGCTAAATTACTTCTTTGATAAATTCAGTATAATGAGTTATATAGTGATCAGATGAATTTATTATTTGATCTTTTTCAAAACTTGAATAAGCATCTTCAACCCCAATAACCTTCATTCCAGCAGCTTTTGCTCCTTTTATTGCAGGTAAAATATCTTCAAAAACTATACAATGTTTAGGGCTTACGTTGAGTTTGTCAGCAGTCAGAAGATAAATATCTGGAAGATTTTTTGCCACATTTAATTCTTCAGTGGTAGTTATAGCATCAAAAAAGGCATATATTCCATTTTTTTTAAGAACTAATTCAGTTAAGATTTTAGAATTATTAGTTGCTAGACCTATTTTAATATCTCGGGTCTTTAATAAATTTATAAAAGATTTAACTCCTGGTTTTAAAAATATATTATGTTTATACTCAAAAATTGCCATTTGTAGCCATTCTTCCATGATTTCTTCTAAGCTATCTTTAAGTTTAAACTTTTCTTTAAAATATAGAGCTGTTTGTTTATAAGTTAGGTTTTGTATTTCAGATTTTATTTTTTCAGGGCAAGGTATATTTCTTTTTTTTAGATAATCAACATCAATTTTATCCCATACCCACATTGAGTCTATTAGAGTGCCATCCATATCAAATATAACGGCTTGTATATTATTAAGCATATATTCCTCCTTTAATAAGTATGAATTATATAAATAAGTAAATTAAAAAAATGAATTCACATAAAAATGTTGACTAACAACGATGATGATAGTCCAATAATAGTTCCAGCCATTACATCTGTAGGATAGTGTACTCCAAGATATATTCTTGAAAATCCGACTAAAGATGCAAGAATTATAAAAACAGCTGATAAGGTAGTGAATGTAAGTGCAGCAGCAATACCTATAGTAAAAGCAGCAGTAGTATGTCCAGATGGAAAAGAATATTCATCAATACCTATTTTTTTAGTATATAGGTTGTCTATTTTTAAATAAGGTCGAATCCTATTTACATTTATTTTTATTAATCTTACAATTGCAGAACTTACAAATAATGAAACGAAACATTTTAGACCAAAATCATTAAACTGTTTATTTGGGTATATGAACATAAACAAACAGAATATAAAACAAAAACCAACAGATCCTAAGTAGGTTATGAAAGGCATTATTATATCCAGAAAACGGCATTTTATGGAAGTGTTTAAAACTTTTAAGATTACTACATCTCTTTGTATTAATTTTTCAAGTAAGTTGCTCACAATTCTACCCCTTTAAGTTAGTCGATAATATATTAAACAGTACTATTATATTCTATTATTAAATTAACATTATTACAACCTAATACAAGTAAAGTTTGAATTAAAGTGCAATGTGAATTTAGATCAATAAATATACTAGGAGAGTAGTTTTAGATAAAAAAAAATTACCTAAAAGGTAATCTTTGGTCGGGGTAGCAGGACTTGAACCCGCGGCTTCATGGTCCCAAACCACGCGCGCTACCATCTGCGCTATACCCCGTAACTATATTTGAATTATACTACTTAATTATTGTTAAGTCAATATATTATTTTTCTTTATCGCCTACGCCGCGAGTAGGGATTAGAGAAATAATTATTCCTATAAAAATTGAGACTAATGCTGGAGCAATTATATTTAAATATACAATATAGCGAGTTTTATATAAGACTAGAGCAGAAACTGAAGTTATTAAAACAGTACCGACAAAAATAAATATTACGAATTTAGCAAATGAACTAAAAAATCTTTCATATATTCTATGGCGAGTTGGTCCACTGATGATTGCTCTAAATGTAAAGTATGAAACTAATATTAAAAGTATGTCTACACTAGTGAAAATAAGAAAATTTTTCATAAAAAGTGCTCCTTTACTATTTATTTTATTAAATAAAGTGTTGATATTATAATACCCTTATTTGAAATTTTTACACAAAATTGAACACAATTATATATGTGAATTGTTAATTCAAAAACCAACAAAAAAATTGTACAATAAAGAAAAATATGTTAGTATACTAGTAGTTATTGATGTCAATAATTATTATTAAATAGAAATGTGTTTTTATTATTTTGGAGGTTTAATATGAAGATGAAAAAAATTGTTTTATTAATTATAGGTATAATGTTTTTAGTTTCATGTAGTAAAGGTGAAGAGGTTGATAATGTAGTAGAAAATAGATTGCAAATTGCAGTATCTATTGTACCAGAAGAGACTTTTGTCAAAAAAATTGGAGGTGATCTAGTTGATATTGTAACTATAATTCCACCAGGACAGAGCCCAGCTAATTATGCGCCTTCTCCACTAATTATGAAACAATTAGAGGATTCGGATTTGTATTTTTCCATTGGAGTTCCAGCGGAGGAAGTGAGTATTCTTCCTAAAATTGAGCAATTGGCAGCTGGTGCAAAATTAGTTAAATTAAATGAGGAAGTAGAAAAAAAATATGAAGACCTATTTTTTTCGGAAAACAGTAGAGACCCACATATATGGATGTCACCTAAAAGAGTTATGACGATGGTTGATGTTATTCAAGAGGAGCTTAGCATCATCGATCCAGAGAATAGTGATTTCTACGCAAAACGGGCAGAAAGTTATAAGGACGAATTAGAAGACTTGGATTTAGAAATAAAAAAGAGTATAGTTGGACTTAAGGAAAAAACTATAATTGTTTATCATCCGTCTTTTGGATATTTTGCCGATGATTATGGTTTGTCTATGATTGCGTTAGAGGAAGATGGTAAAGAAGCTACACCAGAAAGATTGATGGAGGTAATTGATTTAGCAAAAGATAGAGGAATAAAATCAGTATTTTATCAGTCTGAAATTGATAGTAAACAATCGGAGCTAGTTGCAAATGAGATTGGTGGAAAAGCTATTGAGTTAGAGCCTCTTTCTTCTAATTATATAGAAAATTTAAGGAAAACAGTTGATTTGTTTAATTCAGTATCGGAATAGGTGATAATAGTGGATAAAATTATAGAAATAAAAGGAGTAAATGTTTATTATGAAAATGTTTGTGCACTTCAAAATATCAATCTAGAAGTGTATGAAAAAGATTTTTTAGCTATTCTTGGTCCCAATGGAGGAGGTAAGAGTACGCTGTTAAAATTGATATTAGGTTTTGTAGAAAAATATTCCGGAGATGTGAAGATATTAGGGAAAGATAATAGAACTATGAAAAAACATATTGGATATGTACCACAAATCACAAATTTTGATAGAAAATTTCCTATCAATATAACAGAAGTGATTATGATGGCCCAGTTACCTAGTAGGCCTAGACTTTTTTCTAGACATACAAAAGAGGAGCTGCAAAAGGTATATTCTATAATGGAATCTCTAGGTTTGTATCATTTAAGAGATAGGCAAATAGGAGAACTTTCTGGTGGACAATTGCAGAAGGTATTGATAGCTAGAGCTTTATTCAGAGAACCTAAATTACTTTTACTAGATGAGCCAACATCAAGTCTTGATGGAATGATGAAAAGTCAAATATTTTCTATATTGAAAGAATTGAATAAAGATATTACTATTATGATAGTTACTCATGACCTATCTGTTATTTCTTCCTACGTAAAGAATATAGCTTGTTTAAATAAGAAATTGTATTATCATGGTGAGACGAAAATGGAAGAAGATTTAATAAAGACAGTATATGGGTGTCCTGTAGATTTGATAGCTCATGGAGTACCACATAGAGTTTTAAGTGAACATTAGGAGGTTATTATGCTTGAAGGGATTTTGAAATATGTTTTTTTAAGAAATGCTGCAATGAGCATAATACTGATTAGTATTCTTTGCTCTATTATTGGAACAATAGTTGTTGAAAAGAAAATGGTTATGATGAGTGGCGGAATAGCACATACATCTTTTGGAGGGATAGGTTTAGGATATTTGTTAGGGTTTGAACCTATTCTAGGAGCTTTAATATTTGCAATTTTTTCGTCGCTTGGTATCTCTAAAATCAATAAAGAATTTAAAACAGATAAGGATACATTGATAGGTATGTTCTGGGCATTTGGAATGTCTCTAGGAATAATTTTTATTTATTTAGCACCAGGGTATCCACCAGATATGACTTCATATTTATTTGGTGATATTTTATCGGTAACTACTATTGATTTATTTTTGCTAGCATTATTAGATTTATTAATAGTTTTCCTGGCAACAGCTTTTTTTGAATATTTACGAGCTTATCTTTTTGATGCTGAGTTTATGTCAACTATGGGAATTAATGTTGAAAAAATAGAGTATATTGTATATATTTTAATTGCATGTGCTATAGTTTTATTAATAAGAGGTGTTGGTATTATTCTTGTAATAGCAATGCTTACAATTCCAGTAGCTATAGCAAAGCAACTAACTAAAAACCTTAAAAGAATTATTGTATATTCAAGTGTGATAGGAATAGTATTTGGATTTTTGGGCTTAACAGTATCATATTATTATAATGTGGCTTCAGGTGCTTCCATAATTATTTCACTGGTTTTAGGTTATGTTGCTATAGTGGCAGTTAAAAAATATATTTTGAAATATTTTCAAGTTGGTCAAAAACAAAAGGAATTTACTACTTCAAAATATTAAAAGAACATTATAGTAACAGATTATTGTAATACTAAAATGTTAATAATATGTTCTTTTGACTTTAAGGGCAAGCTAGTATTATAATATATAAATAAAATTGAGTAAATATATTTAAGGAGAGAAATTTAAATGAAATGGTTAAACAGATTAGAAATTAAATATAAAAAATATGCCATTAATAATTTGATGCTATATATACTAGCTTTAAATGGTTTTGTGTTTTTATTAGGACAGCTTAGTCCGTCAGCTTATTATTCAGTTTACACAAAATTAACTCTAGATCCTTCTTTAGTACTAAATGGTGAAGTGTGGAGACTTGTAACGTTCTTATTCATTCCTTTTTCTACTAGTTTTTTGTGGATGATAATTGCTTTGTATTTTTATTATATGATAGGGACTACATTGGAAAGACAATGGGGAAGTTTTAAATTTAATATGTACTATTTAATAGGCATACTTGCAACAATTGCAGCTGCGTTTTTGACAGGAAGTACTGTTACAAATGAAAACTTAAATCTTTCGTTATTTTTAGCCTTTGCTTATTTATTCCCTAATTTTGAAGTGTTGTTGTTTTTTATTCTTCCGATAAAAATGAAATATCTTGGGTATTTTAACTGGGCATTGATAGCATACACTGTTATATTTTCTTCTGGTATTGGGCAAAAAATAGCAGCGATAGCATCAGTAGTCAATTTCTTTGTTTTCTTTGGAAAAGACTTTTTTAAGGATACTAAAATAAAATGGCAAGTATATAAAAATAAAAAGAGATTTGAATCGCAAATGAATAAATATAGGAAATAAAAGAACTCATATGATAAAAGAATTCATATGAGTTCTTTTATTTAATGCACAATGCACAATGCACAATGCACAATGCACAATTGAGGATGATTTTGCGGGGCAAAATCTTTATTTAATTAGAAGATTAAAAGATTAAAAGATTGAGGAATTAAAACTGAAAGACTGAGAAATTAAGGAATTAAAAGAAAAATAAATAATGCTTATATTTTTTGTATTTGCTAAAAAATGATTTTTTAAATGAATTTAAAAGCCCGATAATCTTAGATTATCGAGCTTTTTATAACTGAATTAAAGATTTTATGACCAAAGGTAAGAAAATCCTCCACAATTGTGCATTGATCTTAAGCTTAATTTTCTAAAAACATTTCTCCTACTCTATAAATATCTCCTGCGCCAATTGTAAGGAGAAGATCTCCGTCTTTTAGTTGGGTTTTAAGATAAGTTGATATTTCTTCAAAAGTTTCAAAGTTTTTGCAGTCTACGCCATTTTCGCGAAGTTTATTACCTAACATTGTTGAACTTATAGAACCATCATTTTTTTCTCTAGCAGCATATATTTCTGCCAGTATTAAGGAATCAGCATCACCGAAAGAATCTGCAAAATCACTAAAAAGTGTTTTCGTTCTTGTATAAGTATGAGGCTGAAAAACACAGACAATTCTATTGTGAGGAAATTTTTTTGTAGCTAGTAGTGTGGCTTTAATTTCTGTAGGATGATGAGCATAGTCATCAATAACGGTAATACCATTTACATTTCCTTTTATTTCAAATCTTCTATGCGTACCTGCAAAATTGTATAATCCTAATCTGATGTTTTCGTTATCTACATTTAATAAAAAAGCAGCAGCTATACTTGCTAATGAGTTTAGAATATTATGACGACCAGGTACTTGTAATTTTATTGTTATAACGTATTTATCATTCTTATATACATCAAACTTAGGAATACCATTTTCGTAAGAGATATTTTGAGCTCGTATTTCGCCTTTTTCAATACCAAATCCAAGTGTATTGCATGTTGCTTTAGTTGCTATTAAATAAGCACGCTTATCCTCTGCGTTATATATATAACAACCATCATCTGGTATTAAATCTGCAAATTTTGAGAAAGTTTCTTGGATTTCATTGATATCTTTATAGAAATCAAGATGATCTTCTTCAATATTTAATACTATACCTAGGTAAGGATAGAATTTCAGAAAAGAAGCTTTATATTCACACGCTTCTGTAATAAAATATTCACTGTCACCGACTTTTACATTACCATCTATTAAGTCTAGATTACCACCAACTAAAATTGTTGGATCAAGCTTAGCTTGTAGAATAATGGAAGATAACATAGAAGTAGTTGTAGTTTTACCATGTGTTCCCGCAACTGCTACATTGTATTTATGTCCTCTCATAATATGTCCTAAAAATTCTGCTCTGTCCATAATTGATATATTTAATTTCGAGCCTTCTATCAATTCAGGGTTATCGTTTGGAATAGCAGCAGTATAGACTATTAAGTCGACGTCTTTTGTAATATTAGACGAGTTATGACCAATAAATATTTCTGCGCCAAGAGATTTTAATTTTTCAATTAAAACGGAATTATTTCTATCAGAACCAGATACGGAGTACCCCTTATCTAATAGTATTTCAGCAAGTCCACTCATGCTGATGCCGCCAATCCCTATAAAATGTATTTTCTTGTGTTTATCTTCTAAGAAATCAAATGTCAATAGAATCACTCCTTGTAAACAACCTTCTATCATATAATTATATACAAAAACAGAAAAAATAAATACATTAATAAGAAAAAAATAAATTATTAAAAGAAAATTCTTTTAATTTATTGATAATATATTCATTTTAGAATAAAATAAAGAATAATAAGAGTATGTCTTATAGAAATAGTTCGTAAAAATACGGGAAAAGGATTTGAAATTATGCCTAAATTTAATAGGAATGGAAGAATATCAATTATAACTAAGTATTTAATTGAAAACCCAAGTACGATAGTTAATTTAAATAAATTTATGGATATGTTTAATGCAGCTAAATCAACAGTTAGTGAAGATATTGTAGTTATTAGACAGGTTTTTGAAGATTTGAAGATAGGAAAAGTTGAAACAGTTTCAGGTGCTTCTGGAGGAATAAAATTTATTAATAGTGTATCAGAAGGAGATATATTGGACTTTTCAGATCAATTGTGTAAGATTTTGAATGATAATAATAGAGTAGTTCCAGGGGGATTTATTTATGTTAGTGATATATTATTTAATCCTAAAATAGTGTATAAGGCAGGAATTATTTTAGCTTCATTGTTCTCAAAATTAAATGTAGACTGTGTTGTTACAGTTGAGACTAAAGGTATTCCACTAGCTTATGAAGTAGCAAAAATGTTAGGAATTAATTTAGTTATTGTTAGAAGAGATAGCAAGGTTACGGAAGGGCCAACTGTTAGCATAAATTATGTAAGTGGTTCTAGTAATAGGATTCAAACTATGTCCTTATCTAAGAAGTCAATTAAAAAGGGAAGTAGATGTATTTTTATTGATGATTTTATGAGAGCAGGAGGCACAGCAGTAGGAATTATAAATTTATTAAAAGAATTTGAAAGTGAATTGGTTGGAATTGGTATTTTGATAGATAATATGAATACAGATAAAAAATTAGTTAATGATTATGTGTCTATAGTTGAATACAAAGGTGTTGATGAGGCCTTAAATCCAGTTGTTACACCATCAACAATTTGTGATTTGTAAAGCAAATACTGTAGGGGGATGGGAAAATGAATATTTCAGATATTGAAATTCAAGTGCAAGATTCTGATGAAACTAAAGCATTAGCGACTGTTTTTTTAGAAGAAGGATTTAAGATTTTAAACATACAAATAGTAGAAGGAAAAACTGGTATGTATGTACGTATGGCGCCTAAAGCAACTTTTTCTAGCAATGGAGTAAACAAAGAAAAAAGGCTAGAAACAGAAGAAAGATTATTTATTCAAAAAAAAGTAATTAATTCTTATAATTCGGCGTTAGAAGAGATTGAAAAAGAAAAAATTAAGAAAGAGCAAAATGAATTAGAACAAAATGAATTAAAACAAGTACAAGATGAGAATAAGATAATAAATGGAGATAAACTAGTTTCGATGGATGATAATATAAAGGAGGAATCTATTGAGAATGGTGAAGCTCTGCAAGAATATGAGCAAAATAATGAGGATAGTCTAGATGAAATAGAGGAAATAGTGGAAATAGAGGAAATAGTGGAAATAGAGGAAATAGTGGAAATAGAGGAAATTGAAGATTCTTCTAAAGAACAGGTATATTTAGAATTGAATGGTGATACTGAAAATAAGATTGATGAAATATTAAATAAGAATTCAATAAGGCTTTATCATAATGATGACATAGATGAAGAAATTGATATTAATAAATTATTAATTGATAAAAAGAGATTATTCCCAGGTAATGAATTGTTCGTAACTGACTTGAATTTGAATCCAAGGGTTAATATGAATATAGCGTATAAATTGGCTGAAAAATTTGCAAGTAAAGAATTGGACTATGTAGTAGCAGTTGAAAATAGAGGGGTGTTACTAGCATACGAAGTTGCTAAAATTTTAAACTTAGATTTAGTAATTATAAAATATGGGGATAATTTGAATGAAGGATCTGCTATAACTGTTGAGTATAAGGAGAATCAGCAAATATTCACAATAGGTATTTCAAAATTACTTTTTAAAAACAATAGCAGGTGTATTTTGATTGATAACACTATTAATTCAGATGTTTTGCTTAAGGCGATAACTGATTTATTGTCCAAGTATAATAGCTTTTTGGAAGGTGTAGGAGTTATGTTTGAAGATATTAGATATGATATTGATAAAGAGAATATAAATTTGCAGGCATTGGTTAAGTACTCAGGTGCAGATGAGAACTTTATGCCGATTATATATTAATATTTTGTTATTATTTGTTTTGTTAATACAAAAAAGCTAATTAATATCTAATTAATAAAAATTTTCAAAAAATTTATATAATTATTGAAGGAAAAAAAGGAACAATGTAGAATACTATACTTATGAGCATCTTGGAGGTGGAGTTAATGCAAATTACTGATGTTAGGATAAGAAAAATTTCTTCTGAAGGGAAAATGAAAGCAATAGTATCTGTGACTTTTGATAATGAATTCGTAGTTCATGATATAAAAGTTATTGAAGGTCAAAATGGATTGTTTATAGCTATGCCTAGTAGGAAAACTCCTGCAGGAGAATTTAAAGATATAGCTCACCCTATCAACACTGACACAAGACAAAAAATTCAAGAAGCTATTCTTATGGAATACGAAGATGCAAAAAATGATTTAGATACTGTAATAGAAATTGCAGTAGATGGAGAAGAATAAAAAGGGGGAAACACTCCTTTTTATTTTTTTGCTTAAATTATTAGAAAATTTTAAATTATACAAATAACCGCTAATAGGTTGAAAAAAGAGTTTTTATAAAATATAATAAATAAGGTATGTTAAATGATTTAATATGTAATGCATATCATTAGTAATTTGTATAACCTGACTTTATAAAAAAAGTATAGCATATATTAAAATAAATGAGGTGTTTATATGGAAGAGTGTGCTTTGATTTTAGCAGCAGGTAAAGGAACAAGGATGAAATCTGAATTACCTAAGGTTGTACATAAAGTTTGTGGTAAAGAAATGATTAATCATGTTATTGATAATATTAAAAAAGCTAATATTGGAAATATAAATGTGATAATTGGAAATGAAGCAGAAAAAGTTATTAAAGTTACTGAAATTAAAGAAGTGTCATATTCACTGCAAGATAAGCAATTAGGTACAGGGCATGCAGTTATGTGCGCTAAAGAATTTCTGAAAAACAAAGAAGGCTATGTTGCAATTTTCACAGGAGATGCTCCTTTGATACAAAAAGCATCTATTGAGGAGTTGGTTAAGTTTGCAGAAGAGGGAAACTTTGACGGAGTAATACTTACTTCTTTAGTTGCAAATCCATTTGGATATGGAAGAATAATTAGAGATGATATAGGTAATGTAAATAAAATAGTTGAGCATAAAGATTGTAGTATGGAAGAGTTAGAAGTAAATGAGATTAATTCTGGTATGTATTGTTTTAAGATAAATAGATTACTAGAAAGTCTTGATAAAATTTCTAATGATAATTCTCAAGGTGAATATTATCTTCCAGATGTAATTAAAATAATAAAATCAGAAAAAGGAAGTATAGGAGCTATTTCTGTACCATTTGATGAAATTATTGGTGTTAATTCTAGGGCTCAATTAGCAGAGGCTGAGAAAATTATGAGAGAAAGAATTAATAATATGCATATGGATAATGGTGTTACTATGATCGACCCAGAAAGCACTTATATTGATTCTGAAGTTGTTATAGAAGCGGATGTTGTAATTTATCCAGGAAATGTATTGCAAGGAGAAACTATAATAAAATCAGGAACAATTTTGTATCCAAATTCAAGAATTCAAAATAGTGTTATTGGCAAAGATGTTATAATTCAATGCTCAGTAATTCTAGATAGTTCTGTTGGTAATGATACTACAGTTGGGCCTTATGCTTATATAAGACCAGAATCTAAGATAGGCAATAAAGCAAGAATAGGTGATTTTGTTGAAATTAAAAAATCAACTATAGGTGATGGAACTAAAGTATCTCATTTGACATATATAGGAGATGCTGAAGTGGGAAGTAATTGTAATTTTGGCTGTGGAACCGTTGTAGTTAATTACGATGGTGTTAAAAAATATAAAACAGTAGTAAAAGATAATGTATTTATCGGATGTAATACTAATTTGGTAGCACCAGTTGTGGTAGAAGAAAATAGCTATACAGCTGCTGGCTCAACTATTACTTCAAATGTACCTAAAGATGCCCTTGCTATAGCAAGAGCGAAACAAGTGAATAAAGAAGGCTGGGTATCTAAAAAAAGAAAAAAATGACTAAAGAAAAAAATTAAATCCATTAGGAGGTTTATTCATGATAAGTCACGGTAAGAATATTAAAATATTTTGTGGTAATGCAAGTGAAACTCTCGCAGGTGATATTGCAGATATTTTAGGAGTTAAGGTTGGTAAAGCAAGTGTAGGGAAATTTAGCGATGGAGAAATATCTGTTGATATTGGGGAAACTGTTAGAGGGGATGATGTGTTTGTTGTTCAATCAACTAATTCTCCCGTAAACGACAATTTACTTGAACTATTAATAATGATAGATGCTTTTAAAAGAGCGTCAGCAGGAAGAATAACTGCTGTAATTCCATACTATGGTTACGCTAGACAAGATAGGAAGGCAAAAGCTAGAGATCCTATTACTGCCAAATTAGTTGCAGATTTAATATATACAGCTGGTGCAGATAGGGTTTTAACTATGGATTTACATGCGGCTCAAATACAAGGATATTTTAATATTCCTGTTGATAATTTAGAGGGAGCGCCGATACTAGCAAATTATTTTATAGAAAAAGGATTTCATAAGAGAGATGATATAGTGATTGTTTCACCTGACCTTGGGTCTGTTGCGAGGTCAAGAAAATTTGCAGATAGACTAAATTGTGAAATAGCAATTATTGATAAAAGAAGACCAAAAGCAAATGTTTGTGAAGTGATGAATATTATTGGTGAGGTAAAAGATAAAACAGTTATATTATTAGATGATATGATTGATACTGCGGGAACAATTACAAATGGAGCTAATGCATTAGTTGAATATGGAGCAAAAGAAGTATTTGCATGTTGTAGTCATGCTGTTTTATCAGGGCCAGCAATAGAAAGAATTCAAAAATCCGCTATTCAAAAATTAATAATGCTAGATACTATTGCTATTGATGAAGAAAAATTAATTGATAAATTTGAGTTTTTATCAATAGGAGCATTATTTGCTGAAGCAATAAGAAGAATCTATGATGCTGAATCTGTAAGTAAACTTTTTATATAGAAAAACAATGCACAATGTGCAATTTTAATTAGCAATTAAGAAGGATTTTGCTTTGCAAAATCTTTGAATTAGTTGAATGATGAGCAAATTAAGAAAATATATTAATTTATTATTATTAAAAGCATAGTTTATCTGTGCTTTTAATAATTTTTTGTAACATTTTTCAAAACATCTTAGAAAAATTGTAGATTAATGATAAAATGTGATAGAGTATAATTACATTAAAAAAAGAGTGCAGAGTGAGGTTAAGGTTCTAATCTTTTAACTTCAAAGTGCAAATTGCACATTGCAATTTGCACACTATGTTTTACAAGAAAGAGGAGGTATAGTATGGACGGTAATTTTGGAAAGATATTAATAGTAGATGATGATGAGAATATTTGTGAAGTAATTAGAATGTATTTAGAAAACTCTGGATATGATACAAGAGTGGGTTATGATGGGAAAGAGGCACAAGAAATTTTCTTAGAGTACAAACCAGATCTTGTTTTGTTAGATATTATGATTCCTTATATGGATGGTATAGATGTTCTAAAATGGATTAGAAAAGAATACGAAACTCCTGCAATTATGCTTACAGCAAAAGGAGAAACCTTTGATAAAGTTTTAGCTCTTGAACTCGGAGCAGATGATTATATTGTTAAGCCTTTTGAACCAAAAGAATTAATAGCTAGAGTTAAGGCAGTTTTGAGAAGATATAATAGTGAAACCAATGATGATGAAGTATTAAAATTTGATAGTTTATCAATAGATATGAGTTCATATGCAATATATTATAATTCAGAAGAAGTTAAAATGCCGCCAAAAGAATTTGAATTATTATACTTTTTGGCCAACAATAAAAATAGAGTTTTTACAAGAGAGAAACTTTTGAATGAGGTGTGGGGATACGATTATCCAGGCGATTCAAGAACAGTAGATGTTCACATAAAGAGACTCAGAGAGAAAATTCATGGTGGATCAAATTGGGATATTCAAACTGTTTGGGGAGTAGGTTATAAATTTGAGGTGAAATAAATGAGAAAAAAAGGTCTTTTTACAAAGATGATGCTCACTTATACTTTGATTATTGCCTTTAGCTTTGTAATATTAGCAGCATTTTTGTCCCTTTGGTTTGAAAGTTACTATTTTAATGAAAGAAAGATAGAATTAGAAAATGAAGCTAAACAGTTAGGTAGTGCAGCTATAGAATATTATTACCAAAACTTAAGCACAGAAAGTCTTACAAGTATGCTTAGACAAGTATCTAGATATTCTAATTCAGATATTTTTATTGTTGATAGTTATGGATATTTAAATGCTACATCTAATGATAATTATGATAGTTTAATTGGAACTCAAATAATTACTGAGGATTTATCTTCTTTAAGATTAGGTAATAGTGTGGAAAAAAGGGAAGTATTTGATGATATTTTAAAAGAGCCTACACATACATACGAAGTTCCTGTGTTTTATGAGGATTCTTTTAAAGGTGTAATTCTTATGAATACAGCTATTAGTCAACTGAAAGAACCTCTGCAAAAGGTATATGATATTATATGGATTTCAGCAGTAATAGCTATAATTTTATCTAGTATTGTAATTTATTATTTTTCCCAAAGAATAATTATTAATCCTTTGTATAAAATAAATAATGTTGCAAAAAAAATATCCAGTGGAGAAGTTAATCAAAGAGTTAATATTAACTCTAATGATGAAATAGGAGAACTTGCTATAGCTTTTAATACGATGGCTGATTCTTTGCAGCGAGTAGAAGAAAATAGAAGACAGTTTATTTCTAATGTATCACATGAATTACGTTCACCTATTACTTCGATTAAAGGTTTTATAAATGGAATATTAGATGGTATTATTCCAAAGGAAAAGGAAAACTATTATCTTACAATTGTTTATGAAGAAATTCAAAGACTAACTAGATTAATAAATGACCTTTTAGATTTATCAGCAATACAGGCTGGAAAATTAAAAATGAATATTGATAAGACTAGTTTAAATGAAGTTGCAGAAGCATCTATACTTAAATTTGAATCAATAATAAAATCTAAGAGAATTGACATGAGTGTTATTTTAGAAGATAAATTATATGTTTGGGCAGACAGAGATAAGTTAGTTCAAGTTCTTACCAATTTAATTGATAATGCAATAAAATATGCAAGTGAAGATGGTAAAATTGAAGTTGAAACAAAAAGTAGAGGCTCAAAGGTGTATATTTCTATATATAATGATGGACCTCAAATAGATGAGGAAGATATCAAACATATATGGGATAGGTTTTACAAATCTGATAAGTCAAGGACATATAAGAATAGTTCAGGATTAGGATTGTCAATTGTAAGAAGTATTATATCAGGACATGGAGAAGAAATATGGGTAAAAAATCATAAAAATAATGGCGTTGTATTTACGTTTACATTAAAGAAAATTTAATTAGTTTTTATTAAATTGGTAGAAAAATTGGGATGATTAAATAAAGTTTATAATTGATACTATATAATGTAATTAAAATATTAAACTTTGTTCATATATAGTTTAGATTTAAAAGCTATAATTAATGTATGGAGGTGGCTTGATGAATGACGATAAAGATGATGTAAAAGATGTCGCTTGGGAAGATGTTACCAACCACTGCATAGGTGAAATAAAGATAGTAAAAAAGAAAAATAAAAATCCTATTAAATATATTTTATTAGCACTTTTATTTGTATCTATAGCATCGTTTTCGGGAGTAATTTCTTCAATTATTATAGTGAATAATAAACTGGAAAATCTAGACATGAAATATATTCCAATGATACAAAGTAATAACGAGGATAAAGAAGAATTTACTGGTACTAGTTCTATAAATTATGTTGCTGAAAAAGTAGGTCCAGCAGTTGTAGGCATAACTAATTACTCAGATACATTAGGTGGAGAACAGGGTGTTGGATCAGGTATTATTTTTAAAAGTGATGGATATATTGTAACAAATAATCATGTCATTGAAGGCGCAAAAGAAATATTTGTAAATTTAGCAAATGATTCTGATCCTATAGCGGCCACTGTTGTGGGTACAGATGAGGTATCTGATTTAGCGGTAATTAAAATTGATGTGTCAAATTTACCGGTTGCAGAATTTGGCGATTCTTCATTAGTTAGAGTAGGTGATATAGCTATAGCTATAGGAAACCCCTTTGGAGACGAATTTGCAGGTACTGTCACAGCAGGAATAATAAGTGCTACTAATAGAGAAATAAGGCAGGGAAGTACTGTATATAAAGTTATCCAAACTGATGCAGCTATTAACCCAGGTAATAGTGGTGGCGCTCTTTGTAATATAAATGGTGAAATTATAGGAATAAATAGTCTTAAAATGGGGTCCCAGCAGGATAGCTTTCAAAATGCAGAAGGGTTAGGCTTTGCTATAAAGATAGATGAAGCAAAAGATATAGTAAATCAATTAATGGAAAATGGAAGAGTTTCTAGACCTAGACTTGGAATATGGGGCAGAGATTCTACAAAAAATGATTCCGATGAAGTTCAAGGGGCTTATATACAAAGGATAATTGAAAATAGTGGGGCGCAAAAAGCTGGATTAAGAGCAGGAGATATAATTATTGAAGTAGATAATATACCTATATCACAATTTGAAGAGCTTTCTGATGAAGTAGAAAAGCATAATGTAGATGATATAATAAACATAAAAGTTATGAGAGATGAAGAAACAAAAGAGTTTGAAGTGCAATTGATGGATATTGGAGAATAAAGTCTGTATAAGGTTGTATATACAGGCTTTAATTTTTTTTTGTTTTGAGGTATTATTTTATAGTGAAGAATTATAAATACAGATAAAATACCTCGATTATAAAATTAAGCATAGTTTATCCTTAATTTAGGTTATTGACAATTATATGAGAAGGTTGAATAGGAGTGAATATAATATGTATTTGATAGTGGGATTAGGTAATCCAGGAAGTAAATATGAACATACAAGGCATAATGTAGGGTTTGATGTTATAGATATTTTATCTAAAAAGTATAATATTGAATTAAATAGGACAAAATTTAAAGGGATATATGGTGATGGCAAAATAGGGAAAGAGAAAGTTATTTTGTTAAAACCTCAAACTTTCATGAATTTAAGTGGGGAATCAATTAGATCTATTATGGATTTTTATAAGATTTCAAAAGAAAATATAATTGTCATATATGATGATATAAGTATTGATATAGGTAAAATTCGTTTAAGAAAAAAAGGAAGCGCAGGAGGACATAATGGAATTAAAAATACTATTCTTCATTTATCTGACCAAACATTCAATAGAATTAAAATTGGAGTAGGTGAACCTAAACACGACTTGGTAAATCATGTTTTAGGTAAATTTAGCGAAGAAGAATGGGGAAAAATAACTAAAGTTTTTCAAGCAGCAGTTATTGGTGTAGAAAAAATAGTTATAGAAGATATGGATGTCGCAATGAATGATTTGAATTCATTGGTTTTTTAGGTTGAATTATAAAGAGGTGTTTTTATGAGATTGGATGGAGTTTTAAAACCGTTATATGATAAAACTGATTTTAATAGGATAATAAATAGCTTGAAAATTGATATGTCACATATAGATATAAGTGGTATAGGTGATTCGTCAAAGGCATATATGGTATACGGAGTATTTAAGAAAAGTCAAAAATCAATGCTTTTGATTACACATAGTGATTTAGAAGCCAAAAATTTGTACGAAGATTTATCTTTGTACACAACAGAGGCATATTTATTACAAAGTAAACCTGTTGTATTCTACAATGTTTATGCAGTTTCTGGCGATTTAAGATGGGAAAGATTGAAAGCTTTAAGAGAAATAATAAAAAGTAATAATAAAATTATTGTATGCAGCATTGAAGCACTGGCTTCTTCATATGTACCAATTGATATGTACAAAGAAAATTTATTTCATTTTTCTGTAGGTAAAAAAATAAATATGCAGGAATTAGGAGAGAAATTGGTATGCAGTGGTTATGAAAGAGTTAAAATAATAGATAGTAAGGGACAGTTTTCAATAAGAGGTGGCATTATAGATATTTTTTCTCCTATTGAGCGTCTTCCTTTTAGGATAGAATTATTTGATGATGAAGTAGATTCTATAAGAACTTTTAATATTGAGACTCAAAGAAGTATAGAAAAAATAAATAACATTGAAGTTTTTCCAGCAAAAGAACTTATACTTTCAAAGGAACAAAAGGAGAAAGGATATATAGCGATAAAAAAAGATTTAGTAGAAAAGATTAAATCTTATCCTGAAAAATCAACAGAAATGGAAAGAATACAGAAATCAGTTAATAAGAATTTAGAACTATTAAAGGAAATAGGAACATTTGATACAATAGAAAATTACATACCATATTTTTATGATGAAGTATCTTCTATTTTAGATTATATGAGTGGTTCTACTATTGTTTTAGATGATGAGGAAAGAAGTTTTGGAAAATTAGATAGTATCTATTACGAATTTGAAGAAGACTATAAAAATTTTCTTCAAAAGGGAGATGTACTTTCTAAACAGATTAATTTGATAATTGATAAGTCCTATTTATTGGATAAATTAAAAAGCCAGAATATCATAACATTAAATCCTTTAGGAAAGAAAAGTAAATATTTGAAGAAAGATGAATATTTTTCTTTTGAAGAGCACACATTAACATCATATCAAGGGAAATTTGATTTATTGATACAAGATATTAAACAAAAGAGAAGTTTGGGATACAATGTTATTATTTTATCAGGAACAAGAGCAAGAGGAGAGAGGTTTGTAAAAGATCTAAGAGAAAGTGGCATTGAGAGTTCTTATAAAGATATTATAAATGAATTAGAGAAAGAGGAGGTGGTTGTAACATTTGGTTATCAACATAAAGGGTATGAGTATCCAGAGTTAAAAGTATGTTTACTTTCAGATAAAGAAATTTTTGCTAAAGGTAAGAAAAGGTTAAGGAAAACTAAATCAGATGGTGTTGGTAAAATAAAAAGCTTTACAGAATTAAAACCTGGAGATTATGTAGTACATACTAATCATGGCATTGGCGTATATAAAGGAATTAAACAATTAGAAGTTCAAGGACATATTAAAGATTATCTAGATATTTCTTATAATTCTGGAGATAAATTATATGTACCAGTTGAGCAATTAGACCTTGTTCAAAAATATATTGGAAGTGAAGGAAAAACTCCCAAAGTTAATAAACTAGGTAGTAGTGAATGGGTTAAATCTAAGAAAAAAGTTAAAAAAGCAATTAATGAAATTGCAGAAGATTTAGTTAAATTATATGCTATCAGGTCTACTTTGAAAGGGCATAAATTTAATAAAGATACAATATGGCAAAAACAATTTGAAGAAGAGTTTCCATTTGATGAAACTCCAGACCAGCTAACGGCTATTGAGGAAATTAAGGAAGATATGGAGTCGGATAAAGTAATGGATAGACTTCTCTGTGGGGATGTTGGATATGGTAAAACGGAGGTAGCGTTAAGAGCTGCTTTTAAAGCTGTTATGGAAGGAAAACAAGTAGCATTCTTAGTACCTACTACAATACTAGCAGAACAACATTTTAATAATATGAAAAAAAGATTTGCTGATTTCCCTATAAAAATAGATATGATCAGTAGATTTAGGACTCAGGCGCAGCAAAAGACAACTTTGAAGGAAGTTAAAGCTGGTAATGTAGATATTTTAATTGGAACACATAGAATCATACAAAAAGATGTTCTATTTAAAGAGTTAGGAATTCTTATTGTAGATGAAGAACAGAGATTTGGAGTAACCCATAAAGAAAAAATAAAAGAGATGAAAAAAAATGTAGAGGTACTAACTTTGACAGCTACCCCTATTCCGAGAACTCTCCATATGTCATTAACTGGAATAAGAGATATTAGTGTCATTGAAACTCCGCCTGAAGAAAGATATCCAGTGCAGACTTATGTGGTGGAATTTAATGAACAATTAATAGAATCAGCTATTATGAGAGAAATAAGTAGAGGTGGACAGGTCTATTTTGTTTATAATAGAGTTGAAAGAATAAGAGAAATGGCATCATATTTAGAACAATTGCTTCCTGAAGCTAAAATTGGAGTAGCACATGGACAAATGAGAGAAAGAGAACTTGAAAAAGTTATGATTGATTATATGAATAATGAATATGATGTTTTAGTGTGTACAACAATTATAGAAACTGGTATGGATATTCAAAATGCTAATACTATGATTATTTATGATTCGGATAAATTTGGTTTGTCTCAACTTTATCAATTAAGAGGAAGAGTTGGAAGAACAAATAGAATTGCTTATGCTTATCTAACTTATAAACAAGACAAGATTTTATCAGAAGTTGCGGAAAAAAGGCTTAAGGCTATTAAGGATTTTACTGAATTGGGATCTGGTTTTAAAATTGCAATGAGAGATTTAGAAATTAGAGGATCAGGAAATCTAATTGGTAATTCACAACATGGACATATGGCATCTGTAGGATATGATTTGTATTGTAAAATGCTACAAAACACAATAAAAGTGGTAAAGGGTGAAATAGAAAAAGAACCTATTGAAACTACTATAGATTTAAAAGTTGATGCTTTTATTCCAGATGGATATATCGATGATGAAGTACAGAAAATTGAAATATACAAAAGAATTGCAGCAGTTGATTCTTATGAAAGTATGATGGATATTCAAGAAGAATTAGAAGATAGATATTCTGATATACCTGTTTCGGTTAATAATCTAATTAATATTGCATATATTAAGAGTTTAGCCAATAGTATAGGAGTTATTGAAGTTAAGGAAAAAGAAGTAGAAATAACTATTAAATTTGATTCCAATGAAACTTTTAGTAGGGAATTTGTTAAAGGTATAATGGAGAAATATACTAATGAAATAGTGTTTAATTTTGGTAATCAACCATCTTTATCTTTTAATAAAAAAAATGTGAAAAAAGAAATTTTAATTAACATTTTGAAAGAGTTCTTTGAATATTTAAATTCAATTGTTGAAACAATGTAGATTTATGATAGAATATAAGTCAGATACTATAAAAATGGAGGAGTTTTAAAATTATGAACATAAAAAGAATAGTTGCAGCATCTTTAGTTGGAATGTCTTTATTTGCTTTTTCAGGATGTAACTCAGTTGAAAAAACTCAAGCAAAAATAGATGCAACAGTAGTTGCAGAAGTTAATGGTGAAGAAATAACTAGAAAAGATCTTGATACATATCCAGGAACAATACAGTTGATTGATTACATAATTCAAACATACGGTACAGATGCTGAGGAAGACGAAGCAACAGAAGATACAGAAAATGCCGATGCAGCAGAGAATACAGAAGCAACAGAAAGTACAGAAAATGCTGATGCGACTGAAGCAGCAGAAAATACAGATGAGACAGAAGAAGTTGAATTAACAGAAGAAGAGAAAATAGAAATGTTGGCAACTATAGTTGAAAATAATGAAGAAGCAGCTGATTTATTGAGAGAACAAAAACTAAGTTATTTAGACGCAATAGTTTTTGAAAAGATTTTACTTCAAGAATCAGAAAAAAGAGAATTAGTTCCATCAGAAGAAGATATACAAAAATCTGTTGATGAAGCTTATGAAGAGCAAATAGCTCAATTTGAGACTGAAGAACAATTTATTGAAGCATTAGTAGCATCTGGATATACAGAAGAAACATTAAAGGATGTTATAAGAACTAACGTTATATTAGAAAAACTCCAAGAAGATATACTAAAAGATGTTACAGTTGATGAAGAAGAAATAAAAGAATACTATGATAAATATAAGGATAAATACCCGGCTGATTCAGAGGATCCTTCTATGTATACTTTAGCACATATTCTAGTGTATACTGAAGAAGAAGCACAAGAAATAAAAGATAAAATAGATGCTGGTGAAGATTTTGCTGAATTAGCAAAAGAATATAGTCAAGATACAGGTAGTGCTGAAAACGGAGGGTCACTAGGAGATCCACAACCTGCTGTAGGACATAATTTTGTTCAAGAATTTATGGATGGAGCTATTCCTCTTAATACAGGTGAAGTTTCTGATATAGTACAATCAGATTATGGATATCATATAATTAAGTGTATAGAAAAAGATGAAAAACCTGCAATGGATTATGAAGAGGTAAAAGAATCTATCAAAGCTACAATTCAATATAATAAAGAGTCTGAAGCAATTGATACTGCAGTCCAAAAAATGCAAGATGAAGCAGATACTATAACATACGAAGATAGAATAATTTAATAGAGTCGCAATATGGAAGAGGTGATGTATTCACCTCTTTTTTTAGTATAAAAATTAATGCTATACAAATGTGTATAAAATTACAAATAATACGGATAATAATATTGAACATAGATATCATTCAATTTTAAGGAGGTCAAGCAAATGAAAGCCACAGGTATCGTACGAAGAATAGACGATCTTGGTAGGGTTGTAATACCTAAAGAAATAAGAAGAACTCTTAGGATTAGAGAAGGAGATCCATTAGAGATATTTACAGATAGAGAAGGTGGGGTAATTCTCAAAAAATATTCTCCAATAGGAGAGCTGGGGGATTTTGCCAAAGAATATGCAGAGTCACTTCATTCTATGGTAGGAAATATTATACTTATTTCAGATAAAGATAGTATTATTTCAGTTAGTGGAGCTACAAAAAAAGAATATGTAGACAAGAAGATAAGTGCAGAAATAGAAAAAATAATGGAAGAAAGACAGATAATTACATTAGGTTCAGGTAATGAAAAATTAATACCTATTATTGATGATGAAGAAATTGAAGGCAAGTATACAAATCAGGTTATAGCGCCTATTATTGCAGAAGGAGATGCTATTGGGACTGTAGTAATAGTTTCGGGTGAAAGTGATATAAAATTTGCTGAAATGGAAGAGAAACTTGCCGGAACTGCTGCCTTATTTTTAGGAAAGCAAATGGAACAATAATTTTATATGGGTGTTCTCAATATGTAATAATACCTCCGAGCTTTTAATATAAATATTTTATTGAAGCATATACGGAGGTATATTTTATGAAAAAACAGTCCTTAATTAAAGGAACTATAGTTTTAGGAGTTGCAGGGTTATTTTCAAGATTTTTAGGTATTTTTTTTAGAATACCTTTGTTAATGTTAACGGGTGATGAAGGGATGGGATATTACCAATTGGCATATCCTATGTATATGTTTTATGTTGCTTTATCAGGAGGGATACCTCTCGCTATGTCTAAATTAATTTCTGAAAGAAATGCACTTGGTGATGAAGAAGGGATTATAAAAGTATTTAAGGAAGCTCTTTTGCTGATGTTTGTGATTGGTTTAGGTACAAGTTGTTTTATGATTTTTTATTCTAATCATCTTATAAAGCTTTTCAGTTGGGATAACAAGGCTTACTATTCGCTTGTAGCTTTGGGAATTGCTCCAGTTTTTATAGCTATTCTAGGCTCTTTTAGAGGCTTTTTTCAAGGATTACAGACTATGACACCTACAGGAACTTCACAGGTTTTAGAGCAAATTGGTAGAGTGGTAGTAGGGATAGGATTAGCTTTTATATTGCTACCTAGAGGAGTTGAGTATGCAGCAGGAGGAGCTACATTAGGAGCAGCTGTTGGGGCTTTTGTAGGAGGCTTCTATTTAGTTGTAAAATACATAAAACTAAGGAAGTATTTTAAAGTAGGCAAAGCTTGTTATGATTCGAAAATAATGAGAGAAATTTTAATTTTAGCAATTCCAATCTCTCTTGGTGCTGCAGTGTCAACTGTTATGAATCTTATAGACTCGGCTATAGTGCCACAGAGGCTTTTACAGGCTGGTTTTACAGTTAAGGAAGCAACTATACTGTATGGACAACTTACGGGCAAGGCGGCAGTACTTGTAAACATTCCATTTACGCTATCTACAGCATTGAGTATATCTATTATGCCTATAATGGCTGAAACGTATTTAATTAATGATAAAAAAGGACTTATTAAAAATATCAACATGGCTTTTAAAATTGGAGCAGTTATAGCATTACCTTCAACATATGGATTATACTTTCTTGCTAAACCGGTTATGGGTTTAGTTTTTGCTGGCCAATACGGAGGATGTGAGATTCTTAAATATTATGCATTAGCAATACCGTTTATTATTTTGACAGGTGTTACGACTACGATTCTTCAAAGTACTGTTTGTAAAATAACCCCTGTAATAAATTTATTAATTGGATGCATAGTTAAAATAATCATTGCAACTTATTTAATAACAATTCCTTCACTTAATATTTATGGTGCGGTAATTAGTACAATTGGTGCTTATATAGTTGCAGCTACCCTAAATATGATACTTATTAAAAATAAACTAAAGATAAGTATAAACTTATATGAAACAATAATAAAACCTACTTATGCAGCAACTTTTATGATAATAATAGTTTTATTTGTTTTTATTAAGAGCTATAATTTAACAAATTCTAATACAATTTCTTGTATTTTGTCGGTTTCTTTAGGTATAATAGTGTATGGGATACAAATTGTAATATTTGAAATTTTTAACTATGCAAAACTTAAAGCTAAGTTAATTAATAAATTTAGATAGGGGAGAGAAAATAATGATTAAAATAGTTGGGCTTGGTCCAGGAAGTATGGAAGCTGTGACTATAGGAACTTTGGAATTGTTAAAAAAAAGTAAAAATGTAATTTTTAGAACTGAAATTCATCCGAATGTACAGCAGTTAAAAAATATGGGAGTCAAATTTGATAGTTACGATAATAAGTATGAAACTATGGAAAGTTTTGATAAAGTTTATCAATCTATAGCTGATGATTTGATAAATAGATACAAAGAACTTGAAAATATTGTTTTTGCAGTACCGGGTCATCCGTTAGTTGCAGAAAAATCAGTTGAAATATTATTAGAAAAATGTAAGGAGCAAAATATACCAGTTGAAATTTATCCCTCAATAAGCTTTATAGATGCTATGATAGAAAGACTTCAAGTTGATCCAATTAAAGGATTGAAGATTATTGATTCATTTGGGATAGAAAATCAAGTGATGGATAAAAGAGTAGGCACTATAGTGACACAAGTGTATGATAAATTAATAGCTTCAAAAGTTAAGTTAGCATTGAGTGAGTACTATGATGATGATGCTATTATATATTTCGTAAGAGCTGCAGGAATAAAAGAATTAGAGAGTATAAGGCAAATATCTTTATATGAATTGGACAGACAAGAAGATATAGATTATTTGACATCTGTTTTTGTGCCTGAGAATACAAAATGCAAAAAAGATTTTTGGGATTTGTTATCTATAATGAATAAATTAAGAAGTGAAGATGGATGTCCATGGGATAGGGAGCAAACGCATGCATCTCTCAAAAGATGCATGATAGAAGAGTGCTATGAAGCTGTAGAAGCTATTGAAAAAGATGATTTAGATGATATTGTTGAGGAATTAGGAGATGTTTTACTGCAGGTAGTCTTTCATGCTCAAATTGGACAGGAGGATGGATTTTTTGATATAAATGATATTGTTGAAGGTATATGTAATAAATTAATAATAAGGCATCCTCATGTATTCGGAAGTACCAGTGTAAATGATTCAAATGAAGTACTTATTAACTGGGAGAACATTAAAAAACGAGAAAATGGTTTTGTGAAAAATTCAGAAGAATTGATGCATGTAGCGAAAAATTTACCTGCACTCATAAGAGCGGATAAAGTACAAAAGAAAGCAGCTAAAGTAGGCTTTGATTGGAAAGATGTTCTTCCGGCTTTTGATAAGGTGATTGAGGAGTTAGATGAGGTTAAAGAAGTATATAAAACCCAAAATATGGATAAAATACAAGAGGAGATAGGAGATTTAATATTTAGTGTAGTAAATATTGCAAGATTCCTTGACATAGACCCTGAAAATGCATTAAATTATACTATAGATAAATTTATTAGAAGATTTACGTATATCGAAGAAGCTATAACTACGAATGGTAAAAAAATAGAAGAAGTATCACTAGAAGAAATGGATAAATTGTGGGAAGAAGCGAAAGTTAAGTTAAATGATAAAATTTAATAAAAAAATCTTTCAAAAAGAAGGATTTTTAAATAAAAAAAAGAATACTTATATGTCTTTACAATTATTTAAGGAGGTAACAAAAGTGAATAAATCAGAATTAGTTGCAAAAATGTCAGACAAAAGTGGTTTGACAAAAAAAGATGCTGAAGTGGCATTAAAATCATTTATAGAAAGTGTTGAAGAGGCATTAGAAGGTGGAGAAAAAGTTCAGTTAGTAGGCTTTGGTACTTTTGAAACTAGAGAAAGAGCAGAAAGACAAGGAAGAAATCCAAGGACTAAAGAAGAAATTACAATTCCTGCTTCAATAGCACCTGTATTTAAAGCTGGAAAAGAATTCAAAGAAAGAGTAAACAAATAATAAAAAAACCCAGTTGACTGGGTTTTTTATTTTGTGAGGTGAAATTATGAGGTTAGATAAATTTTTAAAAGTTTCTAGAATAATAAAGAGAAGAACTATAGCTAAAGAAGCATGTGATAGTGGCAGAGTAACTATTAATGATAAAGTTGCTAAAGCAGGTACGGAAGTTAAAGAAGAAGATGTCATTGAGATTAAATTTGCAAAAGTAACATTAAAAGCAAAAATTATTAATATTTCTGAGCATGTCAGGAAAGATGATGCAAAAGAAATGTATGAGATTATAACAGAAAAAAGAGAATAATAAAAAAATACTTTCCCTCAAATATGGAATTATGGAAAAAACTATGCATATAAATTTTAGTGAAACAATAAATTATACATATAGGGGGGCAGGCTATGGAAATAAAAAAAGAAAATATTATAGAGAATAAGAGTAGCTTATCTTTAGATAATAGAAAAAAATTACAAATAACAGGTGTTGTAGAAGTAATAGCTTTTAATGATAAAGATATTCAATTAGATACAAAACTAGGTAAACTTACGATAAAAGGTGAAAAATTAAAAATGAATAAACTTGATGTTCAGTTGGGAGATGTAGCAATTATTGGGCAGGTCAATAGCTTGGTATATACATCAATCGAAAGCAAGAATGAAAAGGAAAGCATTATTGCTAGGCTATTTAGATGATATTGCCATTAATAGATCAATTTAATATAATAATGTATAGCTTGATAAGTGGGTTGATTACAGGTTTATCTTTTGATTTATATAGAGTTATAAGAGGATTTGAAAAACCTAATAGATATATAACTTACATTGAAGATATTTTGTTTTGGATACTTATTGGAATAATTGATTTTATTTTCTTGCTTTATAAAAATTATTCTAATATAGGGATTTTCGTTTATATACTATTGTTTATTGGGATAATAGTATATTTAAAAATATTTAGCAATAAATTCATAAAATTAATTATTATAATTTTAAAAGGTATAACAAAGTTAGCAAGAATGGGTAAAAATATATTGGTATATCCTTTTGAAGTGTTGTATTATAAAATATTTAATAAAAATTGCAAATAAAACTTGAATTAATTTTAGAACACATCTAAAATATAAGATATAAACTATATTTTGAGGTGTTAATATGAAATTTAAGTTTAAGATTAAAAAGTTGTTAGTTATTATTTTAGTGGTATACTTAGGTTATACTTATATTAGCCAACAAATATTAATTAATAATAAAAAAACACTTCTAAATGATTCTAAAATAGAGTTGAGTGAGATGGAAATTGAAAACCAGAATCTTATTGATGAAGTAAAGATGTCTAATACCTATAGATATGTTGAAATATTGGCTAGAGAAAAGCTAGGGCTAATAAAAGAGGGCGAGACAGTAGTAGTGAATGGTGATTAAATAAGGAAATAATTAATTTCATATATATACATGAGGAGGAATTTTATTACATGGCTTTAATAGTAGGAAGTATCTTAGAGGGTACTGTTGTCAACATAACAAAATTTGGTGCATTTGTAGAGGTTGAAGGTAAAACTGGACTTGTACACATATCAGAGGTGTCTGATACATATGTAAAAGATATAAGTGAACACCTTAAGGAACAAGATAAAGTAAAAGTAAAAGTTATATCATTAGATGATGGTAGAATTAGTTTATCTATTAAACAGGCGATGCCCAAGAAAAAGACAGTTAAGCCAGAAGAGATTGACTGGAGTAAGGCTAAAAAAGGTAAAAAAGAAGAAAATTTTGAAGATGCTATAAGTAGGTTTTTAAAAGAAAGTGAAGAAAGATTTCAAGATGTTAAGAAACATCAAAATATTAAAGGCAAGTATTCTAAAAAATAAATAATTGTTATTTCAAAAGATAAAGGAACTTATATAGTTCCTTTTAAATTTTGATCTAAGAATATTTTGATGTAATTTTAGATATTTGAAAATTATTTTAAAATAATAGTTGACAATCTAAAATGATTAATATATAATAATCCTTGTCGCTGAAAACGACAGTCTCTTAGAAAAAATATTGATTAGGCAATAACATGCCGAAGTGGCGGAACTGGCAGACGCACAGGACTTAAAATCCTGCGGTGCTAAAACACCGTACCGGTTCGATTCC
>NZ_JBTVVN010000036.1:0-32468 GCF_054819755.1 Clostridium sp. DL1XJH146 | reverse complement strand
TAATTTCCAATTGTATAAATTAAAATAGCCATCAAGCATTGGAATAAAATTGTATTCTTAGGTTGATGGCTATGAGGATGAGAATCCGATGCGAAGAAGGAAGGGAAAAGTAGGAGTGGAGAGAAAAGAAAGTAGAGAATTTAATGGATAAAAAAGGCAATAGACGTAGAGGGTAAAACTATCAAAGAGTATAAAATGTTCTATTAAATATAGAAAGTTTTTTATATTTACGCTCAAATGCAAAATATGCTGTAAAAACTTACGTTGTATATTAAGTAAAATTAGGGTATAATAATATCAATAAAAGGAGTTGATGTTATGCCTAATATTAAACCTGTATCGGATTTAAGAAATTATAATGAGGTTCTGAAGGGTATCACAGTAGGAGATCCTGTTTTTTTAACGAAAAACGGCAGAGGTAGATTTGCTATTCTTGATATAGAAGAATATGAAAAAAGCAAAGCTACGATTAAACTTTTGTCAAAATTGATGGAAGCTGAAAAAGCTATTAAAATTGGTGATGAATGGCTTACAGAAGAACAAGTAAAAGAAGATTTAGGTATATAGTTTTATGTATAAGTTAAGAATTAACCCGATTGCAAAACGAGATTTGATTGATATTAAAGAATATATCACAAATGAACTAGATAATCCTACTGTTGCTGTTAAAGTAGTTTCAAGAATCATCGAGAGCTATGAAAAACTAAAGGAATTTCCAATGCTTGGTGGTGATTTATCGTTAAAAGTTGATGTTTCAACAAACTACAGATATTTAATCTCTGGAAACTATATTGTATTTTATAAGGTAGATGATATTTATATTTCTATCTATCGAATATTATATGCAAGACGAGATTACACTAAAATACTTTTTAGAGATGAAAAATTTGAAATAGAACCAGAATAAATTTTTAAAGGCACTCTTAAATTTGAACTGACTCATGTCAAGTAGACAGGGAGCAACCAATAAATGAATTCCTGTCGCCATCCATTTACAGAAGGTCACTCGAGTATCATGAATATTTTGGAAACAATTCAATGAAATGTATTTCACCTGTTTTTAAAGCAGGTTTTTTGATATGCCAACGATATGTATGTTTAGAGGTATAAAAATTTATATTAATTATAGAGACCATATACCACCTCACTTTCACGCTGATTAACTATTGATGATATAGAGTTGTTAAATGGGAAGATGCCAAATAAGCAATTAAAAATGTTATTTGGTTGGGCAGCACTACATCAAGAAGAATTAAAGGAAGAATGGTATCTTGCTCGACTTCAAAAAGAACTATTCCCAATAGATCCTTTGAAATAATACTTTGGAGGTGATAAATTGATTAAGAATACAGTACCAGATAAAGTTACTGATTATTTTAAGAATGGATCAAAAAAAATTATTAAAGTTACTGCTAATGATGACTTTACATTAACGGTTGTATTTGATAATAATGAAGTAAGATTATATGATTTATCTAATAATATGTTTGGAGTATTTGAAGTGCTAAAAAATAAAGATAAATTTAAAGAAGTTTTTATTGATGAATCAGGAAATATAGCTTGGGATAAAGATAAAAATGTAGATTCGAATATAGTATGGAACAATAGAATTGATATATGTAAAGATTCAATATATATGGATTCTATTATGATAGTAGCAACAACAAATAAATGAAGCAACCAATAAATGAATTCCTGGCGTCATCCATTTATTAGACGGACTCTCGAGGGTCGTGAACATTTTGTAAAAAATTCAATAAAATGTATTTTAACTGCTTTTATAAAGCAGTTTTTTTATACTCTAAATAACTATTTAGTGAATTATTATAAAATAAAAATATAAGAAAAATCAAATAGAATAGTTAAAAAGTGGCGATAATTAAGATATA
Organism: Clostridium sp. DL1XJH146; assembly: GCF_054819755.1. Classification (NCBI taxonomy): domain Bacteria; kingdom Bacillati; phylum Bacillota; class Clostridia; order Eubacteriales; family Clostridiaceae; genus Clostridium; species Clostridium sp. DL1XJH146. The sequence goes on along the minus strand of NZ_JBTVVN010000036.1, from coordinate 30,579 downwards.
AGTTATGAAAAACATAATACGCCGAACTATGGGAGCAATGGTTTTGCATATTAACCATTGGATAGATTAATAAATAGATTAGATTATATTGGATATTTGGACCCAATTCTAACTCAACTTTATGTATAAAATACAACTATTTTTGTTTAAGAAATACTTTTAGTGAGATATAATATAAGTATAATGGTATTTATAAATGAAAAAGCTTAGGAGGTAATCCATTATGTTGGAAATATATCATGGAAGTTCAATAGAAGTGAAACAACCTGAAATAATTGAAGTAGGATTTAATAAAGATTTTGGAAATGGCTTTTATTGTACTAATATTGATACTCAAGCCAAAAAATGCGCTGTAAGAAAAGGACGGGGTAAAGGCTTTGTTAATATATATGAATATGATTATCTGCAAACAAGAAAACTAAATATTTCAGTGTTTCACGAAATGACTGAAGATTGGTTAGATTTTATAGCTGCTTGTAGAAATGGGAAAAAACATTCATACGATATAGTGGAAGGACCTATGGCTGACGATGAAATTTTTACTTTCGTCAATCAATTTCTTAAGGGTGAAATAAGCAGGAAGGCATTTTGGGAGTTAGCAAAATTTCGATATCCAACACATCAGATATGCTTTTGTACTAATAGAGCATTAGATGTAATAAGGTTTGAGAGGAGTTTTGAATGTGAAAGAAAAGATATTTAATAATGATTTACTTTTTACGTGTTCACTTATAGAGTACATAGCGAGATTAACGAAAAATGAAAGAAACTTAGTTGTAAATGAAATAGGTAAAGAAGGGATAGAGAGAATATATCAAGATGCTGAAGTAATGCATAGTGAAAATATTGATTCTGTTGCTTATGAATTCATAGAGGAATATAATATTCAGAGTGGTAATTTTGATAATGTTGAGGAATGCCAAAAAGCTAATATAAGAGTGCCTTCCTTTTGGGATATTGGAAGGGTATATATGGACCTTATATTGAGAGCAGAAGGAGATATAATTGATACATTATTTGAAGTTTATAATTCATATATATCGAAATGTATTAATGATTATATAATAGGATTCTATTATTGTACTCCTGAATGTATATATGAAAGTTATAAAGCTGGAAAAATGTTAGATTGAGGAGATTAGTAATGATTCTCCACAACGAATCAAGAAATGAATTCTTAATGACATTCATTTCTTGTAAGAATCCCTGTAGTCCAAATATTACCATAAACAAGCAGTCTTAAACAGTTCCACAAGGAGCTGTTTTTTTGACATTAAATACTCATTTAGATAATTATTAACAAACAAAAATATCAGAAAAGTAGATATAGAAGCCTCGCAGTAAAGTATTATGATATAATAAGGGCTATAATTAAAAAAAATAGTGAAATAAAAATTGCAGAAAAAGAGGTATACAATGAATAAAGACAATAGATTAAACATAATACTTTCATGGATGGCGGTTATTCTTTGGATGGTTCTTATTTTTAAATTATCATCTCAAGTAGCAGATACTTCTAATGGCCTTAGCAAAGGAATAACAGCAAAGGTAATAGCTATAATAGAAAGTGTTGTTTCAAATGTTCACTTGGATATGGATACTTTCAATCATATTGTAAGAAAAAATGCTCATTTCTTTGCATATTTTATCCTGGGGATATTAGCTATTAATGCCATGCGAAGTATTGGTAAAGTCCTGTGGAGCGATGTTGTAATAACAATATTATTTTGTGTCTTTTATGCCATGAGCGATGAAATACATCAATTTTATGTACCGGGTAGAGGTCCTCAGATAAAGGATGTATTTATTGATAGCATGGGTGCTCTTTGTGGCATAATAATTTATCTATTATTGAAACGTAAAAAAAATCACATAAAAAAACCACTAGTAAATATTAGTGATTTGCAATAGAATTTGTCCCAAGAAATATATGGTAAAATATATTAAAAATTGATATAATGTCAATGGATTAAATTATATAGCAATATTTAGAAAAACGAAAAGGAAACAGGTGAGAATTAATGAAAAAAATATCTAAAAAAGGCAAAATAGCTATTATTATAATATCTGTTATGGTAGTAGTTATAGGTTCAGTCATAGCTATAGCTTTCAATTCTTTAAATAAAGTTAATACAGTAGCTATTACAAAATCTGACGAAGAACTTGGAATTACAACTGAGGACAATGATGAATTTGAAAAAGAAGCTGAAGAAGAAACAGAGGATAAAACTGAAGAAGAAAATAAGACTTTAAATATAGCACTTTATGGTATAGATAAAAGAACTGATGATACAGGCAGATCAGATACTATAATGATATTATCAATTGACTATCAGCATAATGAAATAAAATTATCATCTATTATGAGGGATACCTACGTAGCCATTGATGGACATGGAATGACTAAGATAAACCATGCCTATGCATATGGTGGACCTTTACTTTCTATGAAGACTATTAATCAGAATTTTAATCTTGATTTGAGAGATTATGTTTTAGTTGATTTTGAAGGGCTAAAAGATATAGTGGATGAATTAGGTGGAGTTGACATAACTATAAAGAGTTATGAGATACCAAGTATGAAAGCCGTGGGTATTAATTCGGCAGGTGATTATCATTTAAATGGAACACAAGCCTTAGCATATTGTAGAATAAGATACCAAGGTAATGGTGATTATGAAAGAACTGATAGGCAGAGAGAAGTACTTCAAAAACTATTTGAGGGATTAGAAACTAACGATTTAGTTCAAATGACTAGCGTTTTAAATAAAATATTACCTTATGTAGAGACAAGCTTTACTAAAACAGATATTATAGCGCTAATGACTTCAGTTGTAACATCTAATACTACAAATTTATTACAAAAAAGATTTCCAGTTGATGGTTCTTGCCATGGTGAGATGATAAATGGTGTTTATTATCTTGTAATAGATAAAGATGAAACAACAGAACAATTAAAGGATTTTATATATAATTAATAGAAAGTTTTTTTATATATAATTAATACGAAATTATATTAATAAAAAACTAGTACATCTTAAACATAAGTTGTACTAGTTTTTCTTTTAGATTAGATGAAAAGTATTGTTTAAACTACGAAGGCTATCGGTACCCATATTAAATAGTATAGCATTTTTAATATCACTTTTCTCATCAGGGGAAAGTGCATTGTATTTTGACTTAACTGAAGCTGAAGAACTTTGATAGTCGAAATTTGGATCTTTTATCATGCTATTAACAACAGATTTCATAGTGGATACAATACTTTTTTCTGCATCAGTTTTTACGGCATTGTACACTCTTGATAAATCTGATGCAGTTTGTCTTAATTGGGCTTGTCTTAATTCTTCTTTCGTAGGCCCTGCTTGCTCAGTTTTTTCAGTTGTATTTTCTTGAGAAGTATTTTCTGAATTCTCGGTTTCGGAATCCTCTTCTATATCTTCTACAATGATTTTTTCGATAGATGCAATAATTTTTCCGTTTTTGATTTCAACAGAATCAATATCAATAGGTAAAGCATCCTTTGGTATAATTATTGAATTCTCTTCTAATGATATTTTGTTTTTTAGATATGGAGATATTTTTTTTATAACAAAATCTGTTGGAAGCTTTAATTTGCCTAGTTTAAAGCTATTTGGAGTGAATTTGAAATTGTCGTTATTGTAACTTAGAGTACCAGTGCAATTTAATAAAACTTCTATGTTATTGATTTTGGTTGGAATGTATAGACTAAATATATCTTCAGTCATAGTGCATAAAATAGATTCTATACTAATATTGTCAGTTTCGGGTAAGGCACCACTTACTACAAAAGAATCTAATACTCCATTTATATCCTTTGATGAAATTTCTAATTCCCCACCAGTTTTGCTAAGTGAAACTACTTCGCTTATTAAATTTGAACTTGAGTTTACTTCAAAGATGAGAGTTTTACCTCCAGATGTTACAAGAATAAATAATATCAATATCGTTAGTGTGAGTACTGATAATATCGATGTGATTATAATAACGGGTTTTTTGTTTTTAACTTTTTTCTTAACTTTTTTTCTTTTTACCTTTGTAGGGGTATTACTGTGCTCCATTGTTAGACTCCTTGTTTTCATAGTTTTTTATTCATTTATTATTTTTAATAAAAACTATGTCTATTATAGTATAAATAGACAGTATTTACAAATGAGTTGATAGCTTCTATATAATAATAATATTCTGTTAGGAATGTTAAGTAAATTTAATAAAAGAAATAGCAAATTGATACAAAAGTATTGTTATTTATGATAATATTACTATATGTACTAAATTTCATGTATAAGATTTTTTTTCACATAAAAATTCGTAAATATAGAAACAATAATTTAATTGTGTTATAATATACATAATAATTCACTTATTTGTATAAATAGATATTACAAAGGGCACATAGGTTTATTTATAAGAATGTGAGGGGTTTTATGGTAGAAACAGTATTACTTGCGCTATTTATAGCAAAATTAAAGGGGTACAAGCTAAAGCCTCTTTTCAAAGATTGGGCAATATACCCCCCGGTAATATTTACTTTATTATATGTAGTTATGAATATTACCATATTTTTAGGCTTTTATGGATTTGTTAAATATGCTAGATTACTTGAAACGCTTTATGTTTTGACATTTCTTGCGTTGATATTTAAATATTCGCTTTATAAAAGCGCGTTTGTAGGTTCAATTTGCATTTTTATAGGTACAGCCTTGAATAAATTAGCAATGGCTGCAAATGGAGGAAAGATGCCAGTTTTCCCTACATTATCTTATTTAACTGGTTATGCAAAACCGGATTCTTTTGATAAAGTAAACGATATTCATATATTGGGCAGTAGTTCAACAAAAGTGAAGTTTTTAACAGACTATTTGGACCTTGGATATAGCATATTGAGCATTGGAGATGTTTTTATAAGACTTTTTACCTTTATCATTATATATAGTTCTATAAAGTATATAAATATACAAAAACTAAAATAATAAAGTTCACAATTATATAATATATAACTTTAAAAACAAAATTCGTAGGAAAACTATCATTCTAAAATCTAAAGCAATATTTATAATAAAAATTAAAGTAAAACTTATAAAACTTAAGATAAGAGAGGTAAGGAAATGTTAACAATATCATGGTTCGAATTTATTGTAAGAGGGATACCAGAAGAATTTTTATTTGTTCTAGCTATACATACATTTTCAAAAACAGGTATTAATTTAAAAAAATATTTACTTGCAGGTGGTTTATTTTGGATATTTGCGTCTCTAATTAGGTTACTTCCTATTCAATACGGAATACATACTATATTAAGTTTAATAGTTCTTATTATTTTAGTTAATTATATAAATAAGATTGAAGTGGTCAAAGCTATACGAGCAGGACTAATAACATTAATTGTGGAATTTGTGTTTGAAGGAATAAATTTTTTTATTATTCAGTTTATATTAAAAGTAGATTTAGATACTATGATGAATGATCCTATTCTAAAAACGTTATATGGATTACCATCAATTATTTTATTTGGTATATTTATCACAATCAATTATATTAGAATATCTAGAAGAAAAGAGTTGAAATATAAATAGTATGGAGAATTTAACTAATAATATTGCAGAAACAATAAGTAAAGAACTAGACCTTGACAATGATAGAAAAGAGGTAATCGCTTATGGCGTTTTTGCTATATTGCAGACTTTATTATCTATTGGACTAACTGTTATATTCAGTTTGTTATTTGGCATTTTTACTGAAACTATGATTCTTGCATTTACCATAAGTATACTTAGAAAATATTCTGGTGGTGTGCATTCAAGTTCTCCAGGGATATGTGCTATTGTAAGTACTTTTGTTGCTGTAGGATTAACTTCTATAATATGCTTTATAATTACTCCATTAATTAATTTAAAATATGTTATTTTTTTAGCAGTACTATCTTTTTTTTGGTCTTATTATATAATAAATAAGTTAGCTCCTGTAGATAGTGTAGCTAAACCAATAAAAACTCGTAAGAAAAAAGAAAAGATGAAAAAAACATCTATATTGATTTTATGTGTCTGTGTAGTAATTATAGTAATAAATAGCTTTCTTTTTCTCTTAAATAATGACATAATATTTTTAAACTTTTCTCTTTGTATATGTGGAGGTTTTGTATGGCAATCTTTTACTCTTACACATATAGGGCATATAACAATCTGGAAAATAGATGCTTTTTTTTATAGGATTTTATCATTTTTGAAAGGGAGGGAAATGGTATGAAAAAGAAAATGTTTGGATTAGTTGCTGCTATGACAACTATTGTTGCGGCTGCAGTTGCTTCATCTGCATGCTTCTGGTTAGTATATCAACCAGAAGAACCTAAATGCTTAAGAGAAAAATAAGCATTAGGAAAAAACCAAGCTTAAGGTTGATTTTATCGACCTTAAGTGTTTCTATTTTAAAGTAAGGTAGTGAAGCTATGAATAAAATGGAATTTAACAAAAGAAAACAAATAAATGAAATACTGTCAGTAGTTAAATTATCTTCATTGTTGTTCTGTGGAATAGCAGTTTGGGAATGGTTTTTAAAGAATAACCAGTTAATATCTGAATCGAATAATATACTTTTTTATATGGAATTAATTATTTCTAGTATATTAATACTAACTTTAATATACTTTACCTGGGCGTTTTCAGCCATAAACAAATTTAGCAACAAAAATATTTATTATGCACAGATAGTAGAAAATTTAGTATTACTTTTATTAATGTTTATAGTTGTACTTATCTCAGGAGCAAATGAAAGTAAATTCAAATTTCTATTTTTATTTATCATTATAACTACTACAATTCAAGCGGGTATGAAGCAGGGCATGATTTTAGCTGGTATATCTTCATTTTCAGTTTTAGTAATGGACCTTTTTTATGGAGCAAATGGAGATGTAAACCTGTATTTTCAAAACGATTTGATTTTAGCGGGAGTTTTTATTCTTACTGCTTGGCCCTTAGGTTTCTATGTAAAAATTGCAAATGAACATATCGAAGAGCTTAAAAATATAGCAAATGTGGATGGGTTAACAGCCGTTTATACTCATAGATTTTTTCAAGATGCTTTAAAAGCGAAAATAAAATCATGCAGAGAAGAAAATACTTCAATGTCTATGATATTCATTGATATAGATTATTTTAAACATTATAATGATCTTTATGGTCATCAATGTGGAGATGATGTACTTAGAATAATTGGAAGTTTACTTAAAAATTTTGCAAGAGAAAATGATATAGTAGCAAGATATGGTGGAGAAGAATTTGCAATACTTTTGCCAAATACTTTTGAGAATGAAGCCATGGAAATAGCAGAGAGAATACGAAAAAAAATAGAAGATACATATTTTGAAGGAGAAGAGAATCAGCCTAACGGGAAAATTACCGTTTCTATGGGTGTTTCAGTTTTTCCAGAAAAAGCTAAGGATGAAATTGAACTTATAAAAAGTGCCGATGATGCTTTATATAAGGCTAAGTTCTTTAATAAAAATAGGATAGAAACTTATACTTCGATTCTTGATGAATTGAAAAAAGACATAGATGAAGAACATATCGATTTGATTACATCTATAAAAACATTAATTAGCGTAATTAATGCAAAGGATAGATATACATATGGACACGTTGAGAGAGTTGTATTTTACTGCAAGCTGTTAGCAGATAAACTCAACTTCAGTGAAGAAGAAAAGAAGAATTTTATATATGGGGCTTATATGCATGATATAGGTAAGATTAATATACCTAAAGAAGTATTGATTAAGAAAATGCCTTTAACTAAAGAAGAATGGGAGATGCTTAAGGGACATTCAGCAAGTGGGGGAGATATTATAAAACCTGTTAAATCTCTTAATGATATTATTCCAATGATAATATACCATCATGAAAGATATGATGGCAATGGATATCCAGGTGGCCTTAAGGGAGAAAACATACCGTATCTAGCAAGAGCGTTGACAGTAGTAGATAGTTTTGACGCTATGACTTCAAACAGACCTTATAATAAGAGAAAAACTCATTTAGAAGCTATAGAAGAGCTTGAAAAATGTAGTGGCAGTCAATTTGACCCTGAACTTACGGCAATTTTTATTGAAGTCATAAAAGAAAATAAAGATAATATTGATTTTTAGTGTTTTTATTGAGATATTAACAAATAATTTCGTTAATAATGATTAATTATGAACCCTGTATTATTTTTTTCTAAATAATACGGGGTTTTTGTTTATGAAAATATAAAGAGAATCTCAGGATTTAAACTTAGATAGTAAAAAAGAAAAAAATACAAATTATGAACTTATTTTATGTTATTATAAAAATAGGACAAAAAATATTGAGAATAAGGTGATATTATGAAAAAAAGATTATTAATAGCAACTTTATTTAGTTTAGTTTTTATAACGGCATGTAGCAATAATAATTCTACTAAGCACTTGAACAATTCTGTTGAGGAAGCTAATTTTGAAGAGTCTAATTCAGAAGAGTCTAAATCAGAAGATGTTACTGATGATGGGAATTTAAACAATGAAGATTATGCAAAAATGGATGATGAGTCGGCAAAAGAAAATGATGTAAGTGAAATACAGCAGATAACAATTTCAGCTGCAGGAGATTGTACTCTAGGAACTGATTTAAATTACTCATCAGGTGCAAGTTTTATTAATGAGTACAACGCGCAGCAGGATTATTCTTATTTTTTCAAAAATGTAAAATCTATTTTTGAGGATGATGACTTAACAATAGTAAATTTAGAAGGAACTTTCACAGAAGCAACTCAAACTGCTGACAAAAAGTTTAAATTTAAAGCACCACCTCATTATGTTAACATTTTAAAAGAAGGGAATATAGAAGCTGTTAACATTGCAAATAATCATATTTATGATTATTTAGATAAAGGGTATCAGGATACAGTGGCAACATTAGAAGAAGCTGATGTTGAGTATTTTGGTAATGGAAATGTTAGTTTGATTGACGTTAATGATATAAAAGTTGGACTAGTTGGGTACACAGGATTTTCTGATACAAATGAGCTTAGAAATAATATAAAAGAGGATATTCAAAGTTTGAAAGACCAAGGTGCTAGCTTAGTAATAGCTAGTTTCCATTGGGGAATAGAAAGAGAATACTATCCTTACGATGTACAAAAGAATTTAGCTCACTATGCAATAGATTCTGGAGCTGATTTGATACTAGGACATCATCCACATGTAGTTCAGGGGATTGAAGTGTATAAAGATAAGAATATAATCTACAGTTTTGGTAATTTCTGCTTTGGTGGAAACAAAAATCCATCAGATAAAGACACATTTATATACAAACAAAAATTTACCTTTGAAGACGGTGAATTGGTAGTAGATAGTGATAATGAAATAATACCATGTTCTATATCGTCAGTTTCTAATAGAAACAACTATCAGCCAACACCACTTGAAGGAGCTGAAAAAGAAAGAGTAATGACTAAAATTGAAGAATTAGCAATAAAATAAAAAACAGGCATAGGCCTGTTTTTTTAAAACATAATTTGCAATGTTTTTTAAAACATAATTTGCAATGTGCAATGTGAAATTTGCAATTGTGGATGATTTTCTTCCTTTTGGTCAGAAAATCTTTGAATTAATTAAAAATTTTGCGTAGCAAAATTATCATTAATTGCAAATTGAAAATTGCTAATTGAAAATTGCTAATTGAAAATAGCACATTATTATTCAAACAAAGTGCTATTTAAACGTTGACATTAGCTTTGAATGTGATAAAATGTAATTAATAGGTTAGAAATCTAACCAAGTATCTAGAGGGGGGCTTTTATGAAATTATTAAATGTTCAACTAGCGTATATGAAAGATAATAAAGTTAAGAAGTTAAATTTTAATACAAGAGAATTTGAAAATGATGAGCTTTCATTTTCGCTTATAGAAAAAGAAGAATCAATGGGTATTGTATTAAGTGGTTTTATTAATCCTAAAGATAAAGTGCAAATGAAAAAAATGGTCGTTAGTTTTGGTATAGATGTTTGGGGTAAAAAAATGATTACAAATGGGTATCAATCTTGGTCTGAGACACAGCAATTAGATATGAATGGAAAAATGAAGGGATTAAATCCTATTTTGAAGCCTTTAATGAACAATTATGGAGACTATCCTTTTGCAAATTATTCAGGTAAAGAGGGGAAACTTCATTCTCATTTATTTGCCATGCTTACTGATAATAAAGAAACAGTATTCTTTGGAGGATTAAATGAGAAATATGGCTATAATATTTTTTATGTAGATTTAAATAAAAATCAAGTAAGTCTTGAAATAGATGTTGAGGATACTCTTATAGCTGAGAAAATAGAAATTATGAAAGTATATCATAGTGTTGGAGATAAAAATGAAGTCTTTGAACATTATTGCAAACTTCATGGATATAAAGAAAAAGTCGCAGACCAATGTACTGGGTGGACATCTTGGTATAACTATTATAGAGATATTACCGAGGAAATAATTTTAAATAATCTAGAAAATATAAGCAAAGAAAATATAAAAATGGATATTTACCAAATTGATGATGGGTATCAAAAATCAGTGGGGGATTGGTTAGAAACTAATGAAAAATTTCCTGATGGAATGGGGAAAATTTCTGATGAGATCCACGAAAAAGGTTATAAGGCAGGTCTTTGGTTAGCTCCTTTTGTTTGTGAAAAAAAATCTGATATCTATAGAGAGCATAAAGATTGGATATTAAAAGATAACAAGGGTAAATTGGTACAAGCGGGATGGACTCCTTTGTGGAGTGGAAAGTTTTATGCTCTAGACATTTACAATGAAGAAGTAAGAGAGTATTTAAAGGATGTATTTAAACTGGTATTGGATGAATGGAAATTCGATATGGTAAAACTTGATTTCCTATATGCAGTTGCTATTATACCGCAAAAAGGTAAAAGCAGGGGTATGGTAATGTACGAAGCTATGGATTTTTTAAGAGAATTAGTTGGTGATAAGATTATCTTAGGCTGCGGAGTTCCACTAGGAGCATCCTTTAACAAGGTAGATTATTGTAGGATTGGGGCAGATGTTGCTCTTTATTGGGAAGATGAAAAATTAAAAAAATTGAATTATAAAGAAAGAGTTTCAACACATGCGTCTTTGCATAATACCATTTGGAGAAATAAATTTAATGAGAAATTCTTTTTAAATGATCCTGATGTATTTATATTACGAGATGAAAATAATAAGCTTACCCAAATACAAAAAGAAACACTATTTTTATTAAATAATTTGCTAGGAGGATTAGTATTCTTTTCAGATGATGTCAGCAAGTATTCAGAGGATCAGATGCTTCTTTTAAAATCAATGTTCCCTAAAGCAGCAGCTAAAGTAAGTAATATTCTCTGTGATGATGAATTATATAGTATTAGCTATAGTATAGAAGAAAATCAATATGTTCTATATTCTAATTTATCTGATGATAAAAAAAGCTTAATTTTAGATAAAGGGTTATATTTTTGCAAAGAAGAAAGTTCATTGATTGTAAATGGTAATAGTGAGATTATACTAAATCCTTATGAATCAAAACAATTTGTGAAAATTGTTTTAGATGATTCACAAATAACAATTGCAGGAACAAAAGGGCACTTATTCCCTAAATTTGAAATTAATAAATTTGAAGTCAATGGGAATATTGTAGAAATAATAAAGAAGGCTTCTTTTCAGTTAAAGGCAGAAGTAATTTTAATCAGTAAGGGCTATGAAGAAATAAAAGTTAATGGTGAAGAAATTACAGGAATAAAGAAAGAAGAGTATTATATTTTTAATTGTACTATTTGATAAACAAAACAGGGGGGAATTATTATGAAAGAAAGTTTACCGTTAAGTAAAAAATTGGCTTATGCACTTGGACAATTAGGTTGGTCATTAAATTTAGGTTTGATGACAGTTTGGTTGGTGTGGTTTTATTTTCCGACAGCAGATTCAGGAATCACAGATGTTTATATTCCACAGGGTGCAGTACTTGGTGTTTTAACTGTAATAGGAATAATTACAATGGTAGGTAGATTAGTAGATGCTGTAACAGATCCTGTTATTGCTACTTTAAGTGATAAGTCAAAAAATCCAAGAGGACGAAGAATCCCTTTTATGGGAAGAGCGGCAATACCTTTTTCTGTATTAACAGTTTTGGTATTTTGTCCACCTGTTAGTGGGATTAATTCATTAAATGTTGTATGGTTATTTATAACACTTATATTATTGTATATTGCTTTTACATTTTATGTAACACCATATTTTGCATTGATTTCTGAATTAGGACATACTCCAGATGAAAAACTAAATTTATCAACTTATATATCAGCAACTTGGTTTATAGGGTTTGCAATTGCGTCATCAGCATCTAGTATATGGCCTATATTTGAAGGTAAGGGATATTCGCTAGTTGCTTCTATGAGAATTACATTTATAATTTTATCATTTATTGGTATGATCTTGATGCTAATACCTGTTTGGATGATAGATGAGAAAAAATACTCAGATAGTGAACCTTCAAATATTCCAGTTTTACAATCTATGAAGGCAACTTTTAGTAATAAAAACTTCTTGTATTTTTCTGCTTCTGATTTAGCATATTGGCTTGCTATTACAGTATATCAAACAGGGCTTGTATACTATATAACGGTATTATTACAGTTGCCGACTACTTGGACTGCTACAATGACAGTGTTTACAGGGCTTTTTTCTTTCGCATGTTATATACCTGTAAATATATTAGCAAAGAAATTTGGTAAAAAGAATATGATGATTGCAGCTTTTGTAGCATTTGTAATCACTTATTTATTTACTAGCTTTCTTGGTAACTTTGGAATAGCAAGTGAGATACAAGCTTATATATTAATTGTTTTAGCTGGTATTCCTATGGCTATATTCGGAATTTTACCTAATGCAGTTATTGCAGATATTGCTGATGCGGATGCTCACAAAACTGGTGTTAGAAGAGAGGCTATGTTTTATGGAGTACGTACCTTTATGAGTAAGATAGGACAAATGCTAGCAATGTTAGTTTTCACTTCTATGCTTTTGCTTGGTAGGGATGTAGGAGATGATTTAGGAATTAGATTAAGTGCAATTTTTGCAGCTGTCATATGCCTCATCGCAATGTTGTTATTCCTCAAATACAATGAGAAAGAAGTACTTCAAGCAGTAGCTGAAAATGCAAATAATAAAGAACAACAATAATTTTTTATAATTAAATTAGCAATTTGAAATTAGCAATTAGCAATTAGCAATTAGCAATTTGCAATTAATGATGATTTTGCTACGCAAAATCTTTGAACTAATTAAATAATTAAAGATTTTCTGACCAACGGGAAGAAAATCATCCACAATTGCAAATTGCAAATTGCACATTGCACATTACAAATTGCACATTATCTTCAATAAAGCATTACAAATTGCACATTATCTTCAATAAAGCATTGCATATTAAGGTAAAAAGGTAAATAAGAAAGGAAGAATTTAATATGACAAAAGAAAGGGCCCTTGAGAGTTTTGCTAGAAATATATATCTATTTGAAAACGCTTGGCATTATAATTTGTCTTGTGAATACACAAAAAAGGGTAGTGAACAGGGGTTATTTAGTAGGAATAGAAATAGAGCACTTTTCATGATAGAAGAAAATGATGGCATGATTTCTAGTGATATTGCAAAATATCTTGAAATGAAGAAGGGAAGTATTACTACATTAGTAAGAGACCTTGAGAAAAATGGATATATATACAAAGAAAAAGATCTAGAAGATAAAAGAAAAATTTGGATTAAAATTACAGAGGCTGGTAGGCAATATACAAAAAAAATGAATGAAGCATATGCCAAGGCGTTAATTAATATTTTTGGTGAAATTGAAGAACAGGAACTAGAAGAGGCAGCGAAGGCAATGAATAAAGTCATTGAAGTAATGGAAAAAGCAAGGAAATAGTTTTGGAGCAATGCACAGATCATACATAATGCACAATGCACAATGCACAATTTAGGAGGAAATATTTTAGCGGAGCTAAAATATTTCTTTTTTTTTTAGAAAAATCTAATTCAAAAGCAAATCAAAAGCAAATCAAAAGCAAATCAAAAGCAAATCAAAAAAAAATTAATGCTTTAAATTTTTATTTATCTGATGTTATCTAATGTTTTAATTTTATGTATTTATTTTTTAAACTTAAATAAAGATTTTGCGTAAGCAAAATCATCCATAATTGTGCATTGTGCATTGTACATTGTGCATTTCTCTTTAAATCACTATCCTTTGAACTACCACGTATTTTCTAAAACAATAAATAATATAAATATTAAGATGATTATTTTTATTCGGAGGATAATATGTATGATTTAGAATTGATGAAATTTAAAGATGAAAGTCCTTTAAATACTATTAATAGAATAAGAAATATCTTAGGAAATTTAAATATTTTAACAAAAGAGGAGAATTGGAAGAATTCAGTGAGAGGGTTTCACTCTGTTACTGTAAGAATAATAGGTACAGATATTAGTTCTAATGGAAAAGGAACTACCAGTGAGTATGCTTTAGCTTCGGGCTATGGAGAGTTGATGGAAAGACTGCAAAATATGACGTATTTTAGATTTTCTTATGATATGAGTAGTGAAGACTATAAGTATTGTGGGTTTTTCTATTCTCCTGATGAAAAACATTTTACAATAGATGAAATGTATGCAAATAATGAATGGCTTCAATTTTATAAAGAAAAAAATAATTCGAAATTTTATGAAGTAGCGCAAATATGGAGAGAAGTTTCCTATGAGAAGGTGCATAAGGATTTTATTGCAATTCCTTATAAAAATATTAAAACAGGTAAAATTTCATATATTCCAATTAAAATGGCCTGTAAAATGTATATGTCAAATGGTATGTGTGCAGGGAACTCTAGGGAAGAGGCTTTAGTTCAAGGAATTTGTGAAATATTTGAGCGAAAGGTTAATAAAGAAGTTGTTTTAAACAAAATTAATCCTCCTGAAATCTCACGAGAATATTTGAAAAAATTCACAAGCATTTACAATAAAATCAAGAGAATTGAGTCCATAGGTAGTTACAAGATTATCATAAAAGATTGTTCTTTGGGTTATGATTACCCTGTTGTATCAGTTACACTTATAGATTATAGTAAAGGGCAATATTTTGTAAAATTTGGTGCACATCCAGTGATTGAAACAGCCTTAGATAGGACATTAAATGAACTATTGCAGGGACAAGAAATAACTAATATGATGGGCATGAGTGAATTTTTTTATAACGAGAAAATAACTAAAGTTAAAGACAATATGATTAGAATTTTAGAAAATGGATGTGGAGTATATCCCGATGATTTTTTTAGTGAAAACTATTCTTATAAATTCAATGATATTAAGAAAAGGAAATTTAGTTCAAATAAAGAAATATTAAAATATTTAATCCATTTAATAAATATATTAGGATATAAAATATTAGTAAGAGATGTTTCGTTTTTAAATTTTCCAGCATATCATATTATAATTCCTGGTCTCAGTGATGTTGATGATTTTTATGATGTAGAGTCAATAGCAGATTATGTTCAGTATAACCAAATTAAAAGATTTATCAGAAAAGGCAATAAGTTAAGTGAGGAAGAAATAAGAAAATTAATACTAATTTTGAATGAAAATAAGTTTGGTGTAGGTGGAAGTGTGACAACTTTACTAAGTATACCTATAAAAAAAGATTTTCCATGGTATTATACTAATATTGCGCTTTATAAAGCATGTCTTTTTTATGAAATAAAGGAATACTATAAAGCTGGACAGGAAGTTGAAAAGTTCTTATCTTATATGGAAACAATAGGATTTGATAGGGTGGATAATATTTTTTTCAAATGTTTAAGGGATTGCTTATTTATGAAAGATGAAAAAATAGCTAGCGAAGAAGTTAAGAAAAGATTAAGTTTTTTTTATCCAATTTATATTGTAGATACTATTATTAACCTTACTTATGATAAAAAAAGATTGCTTGGATACTATGGTTCCATTAATTGTTTTGATTGTAAAAATTGTTCTTTGAAAAATTCATGTAAACATTCTAAAACAGTAAGTATATATAGAATATTAAAAAGCGCTATGGTATAGAGGATATATTTAGAACTTTATAAAGATTAAACTCCCGAAAGATATATTCCGGGAGTTTTTTATTACAAGGGGAAGTGTATTTTTATTTTCCTCTATGTAATAAAAGGTGGACAGAAAACTAGTTCATATTTTTAGGACGAGTTATTTTCTTTAGTTAATCATCATCAGAGTCAGAATCTAAATCATCATCCATAAAATCCATGTAGTTCATAGGACACATTGGATTCATTGGTTTCATACCAGGCATACCTTGCATACCTTGTATCCCCTGCATTCCCTGCATGCCCTGCATGCCCTGCATTCCCTGCATTCCTTGCATACCCTGCATAGTTTGCATTCCTGGTATACCTTGCATACCAGGCATACCTTTCATTTCTTTCATAGGTTTCATAGTATAAGGTTCAGGTTGCATACAGTACATTGCTTGCATAGCACACATTGCAGCTATAGCACACATAGTACTCATAGATTGCATAGATTGCATTGAACCCATATTGTCCATTGAACACATTGGATACATAGTTTTCATAGACTTCATACTTTTCTTTGCGTCTTCAGATTTCACTGAATAAGCCTTCAAATTGTTCACCTCATAAAAATTATTAAATACACTATACATTCTATGTATATGCATAAACAATGTTACTAGACTTTTAAATCAAGCAGTGTTTTTAAATAATGTAAATATTTTACTAAATGGGCTTGGTTTTTATAATGAAAAAAGAGTGCAAAGTGAAGATTGAAGTTGAAAGATTAAAAGACAAGTAATTTGAATTTGGAATTCAACAGTATTAAAAGAGCTAAGAAAAGTTAACAAAAAGTTAACAAAGACACGACAAAAGTATATTTATTACGACAAAGGAAATTAAACACAAATAAAGAATATATTTAATATAAACTAATATACTATGTTGAGGTGTTGAAGAGTGGAGAAAAAATGGTTTTATTACTTAAATGAAGAAAAAGTTGGACCGTTTTGTGCTGAGGAGATTAAAGATTTTTTGCAGGAAGGAAAAATAGAATATCATACTTTGCTATGGAAGGATGGTATGGATGCTTGGCTCCCTTCACATAAGATTCATACATTTATAAAAGTAGTAAATATTCCAAAAGAACTAAAAGCTTTAAGTGTAGTTAAAAAAGACAATAAGAAAAATGTTATTATAATATTTTTAGTAATAGTTTTAATAATGATATTAATAGTGGGTTTAAAAATTTTATAGAAATAAAAAATACAACCTGTTTATCCTTCTTAATAATTCCTTGATAATTCAGTAGTATCATCAAGTTATAGTAAAAGTAATTACAAAAACAATTACAGAAGCTAGATATCTAATTAAAAAGGAGGAATAGAATATGAATGGCATAACAAATACAATAGCTAGAATGGGAAGTGGATTTGCGGGTGATAATATGAAAGCAGGAGCACATCAGATATATGGAATGGGTGGTTCCTCAAGGTTGTTTATGATAGTTCATTTAGTGGTTGCAATTGCTATTATAGTTGCTATCATTGTGATTGTAAAAAAAGCAAAAAAACGTAAAAATATTAAAAGTGAGGTTCATGAAGATAAATATAAAAATAGCGACAGAGATTATTCTTCTGCTCTTAGTATACTAAACAATAGATATGTTAATGGTGAAATAAGTGATGAAGAATATATTCGAAAAAAAGCAATTCTTAATGGAGAAGAGATCCAACTACAAGAAGAAAATACAGTCAATATTGAAAAAGATAATACTAACATTGAAACTAATGATAGTGAATAATTGAAAATTATATTTTAAAAAAAGTTAGCTCTTAAAAAAGCTAGCTTTTTTATATATAGTCTAGCTTATTTTATCAATAAAATATATACTAAGTGTATAATTATTCTTATTTTACAGATCTAAATACAACAACATAAACAGCGCACTATTAATTATGAACCGTGAACTATGAACTATGAACTGTGCACTGTGAACTATAAAAAAGGAGGTCCATATTAATGGATAATTACAATATTTTAATTGTAGATGATGAGAAAAAAATCGTTGATACTATAGAAGCGTATTTATTAAAAGATGGTTATAATGTTTTTAAAGCATATAATGGTAAAGATGCTTTAGAAATATTTGAAAATGAAGATATTAACTTGCTTATATTAGATTTGATGCTTCCTTATTTTTCTGGAGAAGAAGTTTGCAGTAAAATTAGAGCAAAATCAGATATTCCTATAATTATGCTAACAGCAAAGAATAACGAAGATAGTAAAATAGAAGGACTATCCATTGGGGCTGATGACTATGTAACTAAGCCTTTTAGTGCCAGGGAACTTGTTGCAAGAGTAAAAGTACAATTAAGAAGAAATTATAAAGATGTAAAGTTGATGGCTGAAAAATTTATAATAAATAATGGTGAATTAGAGATAGACTTTGAAAAGCAAGAAGTACTAAAAAATAAGCAACCTATAAAGTTAACTTCCTACGAATTTAAATTATTAAAAGCATTGACGGCTTATCCAGGTAAGATTTTCACAAGAGAAGAATTACTAGACAGAGTAATGGGAGATAATGTGGAAAGTTTTGATAGAAGTATTGATACTCATATTAGAAATTTAAGAAAAAAAATTGAAGAGGACTCTAAGGCACCTAAATATATATTAACAGTCTATGGTGCAGGTTATAAATTTGGAGGTTTCAATGATTAAATTTAAAACAACGCTAACTAGTAAAATCACATTTAGCTTTATAATATTAGTATTTATATCAGTATTTATTTCAGTTACAATTGCAAACTACATAATGGGTTCTCAGTTTAATAAATATCTTGATTATGAGCAAGAAGACAAGGTGGAAAGAGTTCAACAATTAGTTCAGGGCATTTTTGAATCTAGCGATATAGAGGAATATTATAGTGAATTAAAGACTTATGCAGAAGGACAAGATTTATACATTGAAATAAAAGATGCTGGTGGTGAATCAATATTTTCAACAAATAAACCATCTTTAATGTATAGGCAGCAGACCAAAATACTTGAAAGTAAGGGTGAAATTGATAAAGGACATCATATCGATAGTCTTACTAATAGTATGAATTATGAAGAAAATAATTTTAGTGTAATTGTCGATGATGAAGCAGTAGCAACGTTAATAATAGGTTACTATGACGCTTTTAAATATACAGAACAAGTAAGTTTATTTAAAGAAACTATGGCAAAATCATTTATTTTTTCTGGATTAATAGTTATTTTTTTAGCTATAGTATTAAGTTATTTTATTTCGAGGTCCTTGTCGAAGCCGATTATTAGCGTGACACAAATAGCCCATAAAATAAAAGAGGGTAATTATAAAACTAAAGCAGATGAATCATCTTCCACAAAAGAGATTTATGATTTGTCAAAATCCATCAATTTTCTAGGAGAAAGCCTAGAAAAAGATAAGAATCTTAGAGAAAAATTAACTTCAAATTTAGTCCATGAAATAAAAACGCCACTTACAATAATTAATAATTTCTTGGATGCTTTTATAGATGGGATATGGACTCCAGATGAAGAAAAATTAAATAGTTGCAAAGAAGAGGTAGATAGATTAGCTAAGATGACTGATAAGTTAAAGGATATTTATCTGCTAGAATCAGCTCAAATGCATCTAAATAAAGAAAAATTTAATTTATCTAAATATGTTGAAGGAATTATTGAAGTGTTTTCACCATTGTTTAGAGAAAAAAATATAAGTATAGATAAAAGATTACAGTTGGATATTATTGCTAATTTAGATAAAGATAAAGTAAAACAAATAATCTATAATTTGCTTTCCAATTCGATGAGATATACAGACAATGGAGGTATAATTAGTATTGTTCTTAAAAATTCGAACGATAAAATAATTTTGTGCGTTGAAGATAACGGAATTGGTATAAGTAAAGAAGATTTGCCATATATCTTTGAAAGATTTTATAGATCTGACGAATCTAGAAGCAGAGAAACAGGAGGAACTGGAATAGGACTTTCTATAACTAAAAGCCTTGTTGAGGCACAAGAAGGTAATATTTATGTGGAAAGTGAAGAGGGAAAAGGAAGTAAGTTTGTGGTAGAGTTTTAGGACTTTATATTGTGTAGAAAAGGGGATTTGAAAAGATGGATTCAGGGGTGAAAGAGAGAATTAAGTATAATGGATACTTGTTGATTACTGCAATTTTATGGAGTAGTGGAGGAGTGTTAATAAAATTAGTAAATTGGAATTCAGCAGCTATAGCTGGTTCAAGGAGTTTATTTGCAGCAATATTTATTTTATTTATCATTAAAAAACCAACTACTAATTTTAATAAAGTTAAGATTGGGGGAAGTCTTTCTTATGCAGGAACGTTGACCTTTTTTGTGATTGCAACGAAAATTACTTTTTCAGCTAATGCAATAATATTACAATATACGGCACCTATATATATTCTTATTTATGGAACAATATTTTTGAAAGAAAAAATATCTTTAACAGATATAGTGTGTATGTTTGTAATATTTACAGGGATAATTATGTTCTTTATTGATGACCTTAGTTATGGTAATTCAATAGGAAATTTCTTTGGAGTATTAAGTGGAATAACCTTTGCATCTATGATTATTTTTATGCAAAAGGACAAGGATAATGAGCAAGTTAATACAGTTTTTTGGGGAAATATTATTGCTTTCATAATAACATTGCCATTTATGTTTGGAGAAATACCAGATTTAAAAAGTATACTTGGACTAATTATTTTAGGATTTTTTCAAATAGGATTGCCATATGTTATATATACTAAAGCAGTAAACAAGGTATCTGCTCTTGATGCAGTTTTAATACCTATATTAGAGCCCGTATTAAATCCTGTTTGGGTATTTTTGGTTTTAGGGGAAAGACCAGGTCATTTTGCAATTATCGGAGGTATTATTGTTCTAATTGCTGTAAGTTTTAGAAGTTTAGCCCCACTTTTTATTAAAACGACAAAACTCTCTTCAGCTACAAAATAGATAAAAAAATGAGCTATCATTTAAAATAAATGATAGCTCATTTTTTTATTCTTCAACTTCAAATAAGTCTTTACCTACTCCACATAAAGGACAAACCCAATCGTCTGGAATATCTTCAAAAGCAGTTCCTGGTTCTATTCCACTATCAGGATCACCAACAGCTGGATCGTAAACATAACCACATACAGTACAAACATATGACTTCATAAAAAATTCCTCCTAATTGATAATTTATATTTATTAACATAAATTAGTATTAACAAGATTATAATATAATATACAAGAAAAATCAAGGGAAAATAATGTCATATAACAGAAAAAAACAGTGTCATATAATAAAGAAAAACAATGTTTTATAATAGGAAAAAACAATGAAATAAAATAGGTGCTATTATTTTATTTATCTAATAGTATATAGTAGAGAATTTTTTAGGGAGTTATGATTATAATGGGAGTAAGACTTTTTATGCCTCTAGGGAGTTTCGTTATATTTATACTAGTCTCCTTTGGTTGTGGTACTATATGTGGGATATATGGATATTATAGATTTATGGAATATTATAAGAGAAAAGACTGAAAAACCAAATTACAATTAGCAATTTGCAATTAGCAATTTGCAATTGTGGAAGATTTTGCTGCGCAAAATCTACTAAAAAATTAATTAAAGATTCTCGACGATAGGAGAGAATCATCCACAATTGCTAATTGCTAATTGAACATTGCAAATTATGTTTTATCTTTTAAAAAGCATTGTGCATTGTACTAAGATTATTGTTCAATATCATCAAAACTATTAACTTCTTTATAATTCACATTTTGAGCTGTTTGGCTTTCTTTTTTTTCGTAAGTAGGATTATTTTGGCTTGAGTTATTATTGTTATAGTTTGAAGTATTGTTAGTTCTCTTATAGCCATCAGCTTTTCCTTCTGGTAATACTAAAGCTGCAATTATATATAAGACGATACCTATACCATAGAAAAATGATACGAGAGCCCAAATGATTCTAATAATAGAAGGATCTACATTAAGAACTTCAGCTAAACCGCCACATACACCTGCGAGTTTTTTGTCAGTAGTCGATTTGTATAATTTTATATTATTCATTTTTTCACCTCCAAGGGTTAGTTTTCAATTTTAGAAATAATATTAGTTAAAATATATTATTACGATTTAATAATAGTATCTATAGTACTTATATATGCAAAACTTATTTATTTATTTATTGAAGATTTGTATATTTTTAATTAAGTTCTATAGAGTATACTATACAATTATAGTTTATTATAAATTAATTAATTTAACAAGTGGTGTAATGTCATTTAGTTTATAATTATTGACACAGATATCTAAGTTTGATATTATTAACGAGAATTGAATACTTTTTTTAGGTGCTGATTTATGTAAGGATTATCTTTATAAAATCAGATAATAGGGAAATAGGTGAAAGTCCTATGCGGTCCCGCCACTGTAAGGAAGAGTGATAGACAAAAGGCCACTGAGTTTTTGGGAAGGCGTTATATCACAATGATTCCAAGTCAGGAGACCTGCCTGAAAAATCGTATACACAAAACTTACGAGGATAGGTTTATGTGGAATATTATATGTCTATTAGAGATTAATATCCTACAAAAACTGCCTGATAGGCGGTTTTTGTTTTTTCACGTAAAAACTAGCTCCACGTTATTATTAGGCTATATTTTGGAGTATTGTTCATTTTAATAGTTTTGTTTTAGTAATAAGGTTAGCTTTAATATAAATGTGCAATGTGCAGAGTGCGGAGTGCAGTTATGGATGATTTTGCTGCGCAAAATCTTTGAATTAATTAAATGATTAATAGATTCTCGACGATAGGAGAGAATCATCCATAATTGCTAATTGAACATTGAAAATTGCTAATTAGAATAAAAACTAAAATTTATTATTTAAACAAAATTTTAAATAAGAATAACACTTTAGAATGGCGCCAAAAGAAACCAGGAGGGGTATTAAATGAAAAGATTTAAAAGTTATTTATCTGTTTTATTAGTTGGATTGATGGTATTTGTAGTATCAGCGTGTGGAAATAATGCGTCTGAAAACAATAGTGCAAATAATAATGCTAGCAATGATGCGGCGGTAGAAAGTGAAGAAGGTACTGAGGAAGTTTTAACACAGTATCCACTTACTGTTGTGGATTCTTTTGATAGAGAAATTACAATAGATGAAGAACCAACTACTATTGTATCTATAGCTCCTAACATTACTGAGATTGTTGCTGCATTAGATGCTGAGGACAAACTAATAGGTAGAACTGATTACTGTGATTTTCCTACTGAAATAAGTGAGGTTGAATCAATTGGAAGTATAACAGAACCTAATGTTGAAAGAATAGTTGAATTAGATCCAGATGTTGTTATCGCATCTACTCCAGTGACAAAAGAAGTAGTAGATCAAATTGAGGAGTTAGGTCTTAAAATTATTGTATTAAGCGAAGAGCAGAACTTTGATGGAGCTTATGAGGAGATAATCAAAGTTGGAGAAGTAGTAAATAAAAAAGTAGAAGCTGAAGAAATTGTTAGTGGAATGAAAACAAAATATGATGAAGTTGTAGCTAAAGTTAAAGATTTAGAAAAACCATCTGTATATTATGTTGTAGGGTTTGGACAATATGGTGATTTTACTGCTACTGGTGATACATATATTCACCCAATTATAGAGGCAGCCGGTGGAGAAAATATAGCGGCTGAAGATGAAGGTTGGGGCTACAGTTTAGAAAAGTTAGTTGAAAAAGACCCTGAGATCATTATTTGCTCTCAGTATTTTGATACAAAAGCAGGCATCGAAGCAACAGATGGATACAAAGACCTTAGTGCAGTTGTTAACGGGAAATTGCTTGAAATTGATAACAATATGATTGATAGACAAGGACCAAGATTAATAGACGGGCTAGAAGCAATGGCAAAATTGATTCATCCGGAAGCATTTTAATTAAGAGACAAAAGATAGAAGATAGAAGATAAAAGATTAATGCACAATGAACAATGCACAATGCACAATTAAGGAGGAAATTTTTTAGCGGAGCTAAAAAATTTCTTTCAACTTATTTACAGATTATGATTGATGATAAATCATCAATCATAATAATTTTAATGGATTTAATGGATATGTTTTATTAATTTAAGATTTTCTGACCAAAGGGAAGAAAATCATCCTAAATTGTGCATTGTAAATTGTGCATTGTGCATTGTATTTAAAATGTGCATTGAATTAAGTAGGTGTTTTTATGAGTTATTTTGATAAACAAAAGAAATATAGATTTATATTATTAATATTTACAATTGGTCTGTTTTTTTTGGTGATTTTTTCTGCAACTATGGGGATTGCTGAAGTTAGTTTTATAGACTCTTTGAATATTATAATTGAGAAAATTCCTTTCATAGGAAAAAAAATTGAAAATCCACTTATTTCTGATGTTTATAGGAAAATAGTTTTAAATATAAGATTACCAAGAATACTAGTAGCGGGACTGGTAGGAGCAAATTTAGCTGTAGTAGGCACTGCGTATCAAGGCATTTTCAAAAATCCTATGGCAGATCCTTACGTTTTAGGAGTTTCTACTGGAGGGGCATTAGGTGCAACTATAGCAATTATTTTAGGTGGGTCTTATTCATTTCTAGGGATGGGAATAATAACTTTTTCAGCTTTTGTTGGTTCATTAATGACAATTGTATTAGTTTATTCTATATCTAAAGTTGGCAATAAAGTTCCTACTGTTACACTACTGTTATCAGGTATTTCTGTGAGTTTTTTTGCATCATCATTAATATCTCTATTAATGGTTTTTAATAGGGATAGAGTAGACCAAATAATTTTTTGGACTATGGGAAGTGTATCAACAGCAGCTTGGAAACACGTTTATTTAATTTTACCAATCACTATATTGGGGACTATTATTATATATTCTTTTTCCAGGGATTTAAATGTTATGACAACAGGTGAAGAACAAGCATACTCATTAGGTGTAAATGTTGAATTTGTTAAAAAAACGCTGCTTGTAATTTCCTCATTAATGGTAGCTGTATCAGTTTCTATTACGGGTATTATAGGATTTGTAGGTCTAATAATTCCACATATGGTAAGAATATCTTTGGGACCAGATCATAGGGCATTGATACCTTTAGCAGCTATTGGTGGTGCTATGTTTATGATAATTTGTGATACTATAGCAAGGTCTGCAATGCCTCCAACAGAAATACCCGTGGGTGCTATAACAGCTCTTTTTGGTGCTCCTTTTTTCATATATTTATTAATTAGAAACAAAAATAAAGGGGTAAATGTATGAGTATAAAAAATAGTCATATTTTAATTGATAACCTTTCTTTTAGTTATTCGAATCAAAACATATTAGATAAAATTTCATTTGAAATAGAAAAGGGAGAGTTTTGCTCTATTATTGGGCCTAATGGTTCTGGCAAAACAACATTATTGAAGAATATTTCTAAAAGTATTACTCCAAAGAAGGATACCATTTTCATTGAGAATGAAGATGTAATAAAAATTAACAGAAAAGATATTGCAAGAAAAATGGCTCTTGTGCCACAAAATACATATATTGATTTTGAATTTTCTGTATTAGATGTTGTTTTGATGGGTAGAACACCTTATTTAAATCGATTTGAAGGAGAGAAAAAAGAAGATTTTAATATTGCAAAAGAAGCTATGATTAAAACTAACGTATGGAATTTGAAAGATAAAAGTATTAGTAAAATTAGTGGTGGAGAAATGCAAAGAGTACTTATTGCTAGGGCATTAACTCAGGAAACGAGTATTTTATTATTAGATGAACCCGTATCGCATTTGGATATGAATCATCAAATAGAGCTTATGGATACTTTAAAACTATTAAATGAAAAAGAAAATAAAACAATTGTTGTAGTTCTTCATGACCTTAATATTGCAGTACAATATAGTAATAAAGTTATATTGTTAAATAATGGTATGATAGAAGCGATAGGTCATCCTAAAGAGGTTCTTACTAAAGAAATAATAACTAAAATATATAATATAGATGTACATATTTTGGAGAATCCTGTTACTGGAAAACCATATATTATACCTATTAGTAAAACAATGAATAATGATAATAATAATAATAATAATAATAAATGCACAATGCACAATGCACAATGCACAATTAAGGAGGAAATATTTTAGCGGGGCTAAAATATTTCTTTTAATTTATTAGAAGCAAAGTCAAAAGCAAAGTCAAAAGAAAAGTCAAAAGCAAAGTCAAAAGCAAAGTCAAAAGCAAAGTCAAAAGAAAAGTCAAAAGAAAAGTCAAAAGAAAAGTCAAAAGCAAAGTCAGAAGCAATTAAAGATAATGAAAACTGATTTATGACCAATCTAAAACAAATCAAACCAATTAAAATAAACAAAGACAAATCAAATAAAGATATAAGAAAAATAAAATCAGTACGATATAAATAACAATTAGGATTTAAATCTTAATTGTAAATTAAAGCTTCTCCGAAGAATGAGGAGAAGCATCCGCAATTGTGCATTGTGCATTGTGAATTGTGCATTTGATTTTAAATTATTTTCTTTTGATCTTAATATACTTTTTTAATATTATATCCAGCACTGCCTAAATCACCGATTATTTGATTTACGTGGTTATGTCCGTTGGTTTCCACTGTTACTTCTAATTGTACTTGCATAAATCTATCATGAGTTTTAAATTGGTTATGGTCGAGTTTTATAATGTTTGCACCTAAATTAGAAAGTATTTCTGATATTCTAAGTAATTCTCCAGGTACATCAGGAAGTTCCACTGTAAAGCAGAATAGTCTACCACGGGAAACAAGTCCTCTATTAATAAGAGATGAAATGGTTACAACATCAATATTTCCGCCACTGATAATACAGGCTACTTTTTTATTACTAAAGTTTATTTTCTTTAAGGCTGCTACAGATAAGGCACCGGCGTTTTCGGCAACTATCTTGTGTTTTTCTAATAGCAGGAGAAATGCTTCCATTATGTCGTAATCAGAAACAGTTACTATTTCATCAACATATTCTTTAATAATACTAAAAGGTAAGTCACCTGGTTTTTTAACAGCAACTCCCTCAGCAATTGTTTTTACTCTTTCGAGGTGAACAATTGAGTTGCATTCAACGGATTGTTTCATAGCTTTTGCACCATCGGGTTCTACTCCGATTATTTTGATTGATGGCTTTAAACATTTAGCAGCAAATGCTACACCACTTATTAGACCACCACCACCTATTGGTGCGATGATGTAATCTATGTCCTCTAGGTCTTCTAAAATCTCACCTGAGATAGTACCCTGTCCTGCAATTACTTCTCTGTCATCAAAAGGATGGACAAATACTAAGTCATTTTCTTTTTGGAGTCTCAGGGCTTCAGTATAAGCTTCATCATAACAAGTTCCGTGAAGAATTACATTAGCACCGTAACCTTTAGTAGCAGAAACTTTGATAAGTGGAGTGGTTTTTGGCATAACGATAGTTGATTTAACTCCTAGAGCTGATGCCGCATAAGCGACACCTTGAGAGTGATTTCCGGCAGAAGAAGCAATTACACCTTTCTTTTTTTCCTCTTCGCTGAGATTACATATTTTATTGTAAGCTCCCCTTATTTTAAAAGAACCTGTTACTTGTAAATTTTCAGGTTTAAGATATATTTCATTACCAGTTTCTTTTGAAAAAATAGGTGAATAAATTAAATTTGTTTTTATAACTACATCTTTTAAATTATCAGTTGCAGATTTAATATCATCGCAAGAAATAAGTTCCTTTTTCTTTTCTATCCCCAAATTCGATTGCATATAATCGTCCCCCTAAATTGCGTTATTAAATATATAAATTCAATAATAGCACTAGGAAAGTATATCTTCAATCATATATTTTGTTTATATTTTTGCTTGAAATATAAGTTTATTGCTAAAAAGAATATATTATAATAATCTTGTTTTAATATAGCAAGGGCAAACCTTTACATGATTTAATGACAGCATAAAAAGCATAAACCCCTTTGGTTAAGATTTAATACAATTTGCAATTAGCAATTAGTAATTAGTAATTGCAATTAGCAATTAGCAATTAGCAATTAGCAATTAGCAATTAGCAATTAACGATGATTTTGCTACGCAAAATCTTTTAATTAATTAGATAATTAAAGATTTTCTGACCAAAGGGAAGAAAATCAACATCAATTGCAAATTGAACATTGCAAATTGCTAATTATCATTTAAAAAGCATTGCTAATTATCTTTCTAAAAAAGTGGTTCTTCAGCAATTATAAATCCTATTAATCCAGGACCGGTATGTACTCCTAAAACAGGGCTGATTTGTCCGAAATTTAATGAAGTAATATTTTGCAAAGTTTTCATCTTTTCAAAAAGTAATTTACCTTCAGCTTCGGCGCCTCCATGCATTATCCATATTTTAGATTTAGAGTTTTTTAATCTTTCCTCTGCAATTTCAAATAATTTTTTTGTTGCATGTTTTTTGCCACGGATTTTATCATAAGTGTAATATACTCCATCATCATTTATTGATATAATCGGTTTTATATTTAAAACGCTGCCTAAAGTTCCAGAAACCTTACCAATCCTGCCACCTTTTATTAGATATTTTAGGGTATCTACAACGTAAAAAACGCTTATTTTTTCTTTGATAGATGGTAATTTATTCACTATTTCCTCATAGGATTTATTTTGTTCAATTAATTCTGAGCAAGCTAATACAATTGCACCGGTACCAAGGGTTAGAGATTTAGAATCAAATACTGTACTTGTCAATTTAGGATGTTCATCGGCTATTAATTTAACGGAGTTATAAGTTCCGGATATATTAGAACTTAGATGAATGCATATGGTATGAGTATATCCCTCATCTTCTAATTTATTAAAAAGTGTATCTATTTCTTGTAACGATGGTAGAGAAGTAGTAGGTATTTCAGTTTCAATATTATCATAAACTTCTTGTGGGGATATTTCTATCCTGTCTAAGTATTCTTTGTTTTTATATATAATTTTCAGTGGGAGTACTTTAATGTCATATTGCTCAATTTGAGCTTTTTCAAGATCACAGGTACTATCTGCTATTAAGGCTATTTTTTCCAAGTTATATTCCTCCTCTAAATGATATTTTGATATGAACAATATTTTAAATAAATATCTCGTTTGCAATAGTCTATATAGATAGTATAACAATAAAAACTATAATTATTTATTTTGCCAAATATTTTGAAAAAAAGATAAAAAAAGACTACAAAAATTTATGTAGAGATATGTAGCGACAATTTGTTTTACTATAGGAGCAGATGATTTGAAAATTTAGTAGATAGCAAAGCAATATTATGAAAATATTGGACAATTGCACTAATGTTAAATATAATAAAACTAGACTGAGTAAAAATTATAAATAGAAGGTGTTACAATGATAAAATTATCAAGGAATGATTTGTGTTGGTGTGGTAGTGGACAAAAATATAAAAAGTGTCACTTAGAATTAGATCAAAAACTTATAAAATTAAGTAAAGAAGGTTATTTAGTTCCACCAAGAAGATTATTATTAAGTGCTAAGGATATAGAAGGAGTAAGAAAAGCAGGGAAAGTTACACATGATGTACTTGATATAGTTGGAAATATTATTAAACCTGGTGTTTCAACTGAAGAAATTAACATTTTAGTGCATAATACAACAATAGAAAAGGGAGCAATCCCAGCACCATTAAACTATTCTGGATTTCCTAAAAGTGTTTGTACATCAATTAATGAAGTAGTTTGCCATGGTATTCCAAGCGAGGATAGAATATTAAAGGATGGAGATATAATAAATGTAGATGTAACTAGTATATTGGATGGATATTATGGAGATGCCAGTAGAATGTACCTTGTTGGAAATGTGGATAAAAAAGGTAAGGAAATTATAGAAATTGCAAAAGAATGTTTATATAAAGGAATTGAGCAAGTAAAACCTTTTGCAACTGTTGGAGATATTGGATATGCTATTAATGAATATGCGGTATCAAAAGGGTATTCTGTAGTGAGAGAGTATGGTGGTCATGGTATAGGAAAGAAATTTCATGAAGATCCTTTTATTGATCATGTTGGAAGAAAGGGTGAAGGTATGGTACTTGTCCCAGGCATGATATTTACAATAGAACCTATGATTAATGAAGGAACTTTCAGATGCAGAGTTCTTAAAGATAATTGGACAGCTGTAACAGCAGATGGAAAATTATCAGCACAATGGGAACACACTCTTGTAGTTACAGAAACAGGGTATGAGATACTTACTTAAAAGAAAATGCTTAAAGAAAATGCTTAAAGAAAATGCACAATGCACAATGCACAATGCACAATTTAGGATGGGGCTGTCTCAGAATAGAAAACTGAGATAGCCTCAGTTTTTTATTTTTTTAATGAAAAAACGAGCCACAAAGGGCT